>CAYOYL010000133.1:0-15419 GCA_964408175.1 uncultured bacterium | reverse complement strand
TACATTTAACTTTTAAAAAACTGTTTCATCATGAGGTTCTGACTTGCTCTCTACATTTTACTCCGATGTATCTCCTGTGCCAAATAAAAATTCTAATGTGCTGTTTCATAAATCTCTTTACGTTTATTTCCCATCATAATATTTATTGACATCCATCCTTCAAAAGTATATCTTAAATTAGAAAGATGAAAAAGAGAGTTGCCGTATTTCTGTTGCTGATACTACTTTGCAGTGGATTAAGACCGGAAGATAACCCCTTTGACAGAGGAGTGGCTTTTTTTAAGGAGAAAAATTACCCGAAGGCCATTGAAGAACTGGAAAAGGTTGTTGATGACAGGGACACCAATCTACTGATAGGTTACTATCTCGGGCTCTCTTTTTACTATCAGAAAAATTATAAGGATGCATCTGCCCACCTTAAGTATTATCTTTTAAACACCCCTCTTGATAATTTTCAGACAATCAATAATGCCCTGTCAACACTTTTCACGGTACAGAGAATAAACAGGACGTCGGAAGAGATTATAGAAATAGGTGAACTCTATCTTGAAAAGATAAAAGGTAAGAAGTCATTTGAAAGGCTTACGAAACTTATAGGAAACAACCTTTCAAACGCCTATCTTGCACTGGGTAACCAGTCTTTCTACAGAAAGGATTATAAAGAGGCAAAGGAATTATACACAAAGGCGCTCTTATTCAACCCGGAAAGTCACAACGTTATTGAAAGGATAGCCGTCTCCAATTATTCCCTAAGCCTATACGAAGAAGCGGAAAAGGACCTTGTGTATCTGCTGGAGTCTGAGGTTAAGAATTGGTGGTTGCTGAGTTCTTCTGCCTATTATCTTACTGAGATAAAAAAGCCTGAAGGTGCTTTTATTGAAGGACTGACAGCAAAGAATCCTGCCGCATCCAGTATTTTAAGGTCGTACGTGGACTTTAAAGAAGGTAGTTACGAAGCATCTTTCGCAGCGGTCCAAAAAGCAGAAGAGAAGTATAATACCGGCGGAGAGATAATCTTCAACACAATAAGCAGGGTAAGAGAGCCCAACTTTGATGCTTCAAGGGTATATACTTTGTTTATAAAAAACTATCCACTCTCTAAAAGGAATGAGTATGTGGTGACCCGTCTTTTAGCCATAAACAGGGGCAGGGAAGATAAGGAAGGTCTTAAAAAAGAACTTATGGATATAATTAGAAAAAACATCAGCGGGTGCGGCGCTGCCGAAAGACTTCCCGGACTTGAAAAGATGCTTGCTGATGTGGAGTTTGACAACCCTGATGAAGGTGAGAGTCTGTTCCGTGGCAAACTGTCAGCATATTCAGATATTATAAAGAGATACCCGGAAGGCGAAACCACGAAAAGCATTATCTTTGAGGCGGCAAAGATATATGCGGATAAACTCGGTGAGTATGACAGGGCTATATCTATGTTTGAAGAACTTGCCGGGAAAAGTAACTACAGAAACTCTTCTGTTGAACTTGTAAGAACCCACATCAGGGCAGAAAATTACGGTTCTGCTGTTGCACTGTCAAGGGAGTTTTTGAAGGAACGTCCGGATGATGAACAACTGAAGATGCTTCTGGGAGAGGCACTGCTTGAAAACGGGGATACCGATGAGGGGATAAGATTTTTGCAGTCTCTTTATGAAAAGACACATAATACCAATACAAAAAAGAGGATGCTTTCCATCTTTGACAGTTACGAAAAGATTGCTGTAAAAGAGGATATAGGGCTGGATAGTTTTGTTTTTTTAAGTATAGATGAAACCGAATCATATTTTTCAAACCTGCCTGATATAAGAGGAAACCTGCTTTTACTGGGACAGAAAATCAAAAGTATGGGCATCCACCCTTTTTCTGTAAAAAGGCAGGCTCTGCCGCTGGTTGTTGAGGTCCATTCACAGGACAAGCCATCTTTAGTTGAGCCCTGTACATTATATATAAAAGAGAGAGAGGGGTACAGGATTAAGTGGGAAGGTGAGGTTGCTGTATCTGATGACAGATGGAGAAAGATATCACCCTACAGGGTTATCTATCCCTGGTACGAAGAGAAGAAGCCTGATATTCAGGTTTCAAGGCGCAGTATAAACGACGACAAGAATATGACTGTTGAGATAGAGATGGTACTGTCTCCGGGTATCTGGAAGATAAAGATTTTAAATCCTTCACGCGGGGGACGTTTTACAGAGGTAGAGCCTGCCCCTGACCTTATGGATAACTCTCTTATATCATATACAGGGGTGAGCAAACTGTTAAGGGTAAAAATAGTCTATCCTCTTAACCCCGCCATAGTGAACTACTATCCTGAGGTTGTTATAAGCAAAGACGACTTAGTGGGGAGCCTGCTTACGGACAAACTCTCGGATGAATTCAGAGACGGGGAGGTTTACTTAAAGGCAGGTGCGGAATTAGGAGGTCTTTACGTAACGCGCAGAAGAGGAAAGGTTTTTACGATGACAGAAAAGATTGAGAGAAGATGAAAATAAACAGAACCGTTGTTTTATTTTTCTTGCTCGCACTGCCCCTTTATCCTTTGGACCTTTTGTTTGGCTTTGAAGGAACCACTGAATTATGGCAGAACGGAGTGGACAAACAGAGAATATCATCCTCCTGCGGGTATTCATATACAGGGAAGTCCTCTCTCATGGTGGATATAGAGGATACAAAGACTGCGTGGGTAAGGTATCCGCATACCTTTGACCTGCACAACTATAAGAGTCTATCCTTCACGGTTTACCTGCCTGAAGGCAACCTTATGGATGCTCTTTTCAAGTGTTACATAAAAGACGGCGAATGGAACTGGTTTGAAACAGACGTTTTCCAGATAGCCTATGGAGAGGAGAAAGAGGTGCGTCTGGACATCTCCCCTGCAAGTTTTCAGTGGAACCCTGTGGGACATTTCAGGGGATGGGACGGTTATGTAAAACAGGAGATAAATGAGTTGGGCATAATCTTTTTTTTCCCCCATACCCATACGGGCGTTTTTTATATAGATGCCATCCGTTTTACTGAAGGGAAGGGCGTTGAGAAAAAAAACAGTCTGTACAATTTCCGTGTAAACTCCGACAGGATAAAGAGGTTTGAGAGATTTGAAGTGCGGTTTAATCTTTCCAGTATCCCCTCTGACCCTTTCAGTACAGATGAACTGTCGGTTACAGGGCTGTTTACATCCCCTTCGGGAAGGAGGATTTCTATCCCTGCCTTTTTCTACCAGGGCTATCTCAGATACCAGGGTCCTGACGGAGAAAACCTTGTTTCGTATGGAACAGGGTGCTGGAAAATCAGGTTTACCCCTGAAGAGGAGGGCACGTATAGATACAGTATAGCAGTGAACGAGAAGGGCACCATCTCGGAGTTTGCAGAAGATACCTTTTTTGTTGAAGGAAGTAAAAGAAAAGGATTCCTCAACTGGGATAAAGATGACCCTTATTATATATCCTTCCGCAGCGGAGAGTTTTTTTACCCCATAGGTCATACACTGCGTTCTCCTGATGATGTCAGGTCTCCCTATCCGTATGAGTTTACCCCTGAGAAGAATATGGGAACATTTGCGTACGAAAGATATTTTAAGAGGATGTTGGAAAATGGAGAGAACTATGCAAGGATATGGATGTCTGCCTGGTGGGCAGGGATAGAATGGAGTCCTGCATATGCCCCTCACTACAAGGGTCCGGGCAGGTACAGTATGGAAAATGCATGGCGTATGGACCTTATGCTTGAAGCCGCTGAAAAGTACGGCATATACATAGACCTGACCCTAATAAACCACGGGCAGTTCAGTATAAATCCCGATGCGGAGTGGTGGGACAACCCGTACAATGTTATAAACGGCGGTATGCTGAAGACACCTGATGAGTTTTTTATAAATGAGGAGGCTATTGCCTATTTCAAAAAACGTTTTGACTACATTGTATCCAGGTGGGGATATTCAACTGCCATAGCCTTCTGGGAACTGTGGAACGAGATAGACCTTACAGGTTATTACGATACGATGAAGATAAAAAACTGGCATGAAAAGGTTGTCCCTTACATATGCAAGACTGACCCTTTCAGACATATGGTTACGACACACTACTGCAGGCGGGAGACAGACCCCCTCATATGGTCACTGCCTCAGATTGAAATGATAACAGGCAACTCTTACAGTGCAGAGATGGTCAGCAGTCTTGAGGAGTTCTTCGCAAAAAGGAAGCCTTTTGAAAAACCACTGATGGTAAACGAGTATGGGGTTGGGAAAAACAGAGAGTTACTTGAAAACAATCTTCATGCAGGCATATGGGCATCATCTGTGACCCCTATGACAGGTACCGCACTATTCTGGTGGTGGCCCTTTATTGACCACTACGACCTTTACTTTCACTACAGGGCACTTTCTGAGTTCTGGAAAGGAGAGGAGAGAAGAAGGAAGGGTCTTCAGGTTGCATGTGCCTCTTGCGAATCTCTTTTAAGAGAAGTCTCCGTCACAGGGATGCAGAATACAGAAGAGGGTTTTTTCTGGATATTTAGGGAAAGGTTGTTCAATACAAAAAAACCTGTCGCCTCTGTTACGGACAAAATCTCAGGCCTGCTGAAACTGAAGAACTTTGTTCCGGGCACATACTCGGTTGAGTTCTGGGACACATACAAAGGAAGGATTCTGGAGAGTCTCCAGACAGTATTCGGTGAAAGCAAACAGGAGGTGAAGACCCCGGAATTTTTAAATGATATAGCAGTGAAGGTCAGGAAAATACGATGAAATTCAGGCTCCTCTTTTCTCTATTTCTGTCAGCATCGGTGCTTTATGGGGGTCAACAACGTGGATATTCTGTTGACTTAGAGATAGAAAACCCGCAGATGGCTGTCAGCATCGGCTCTGCCGCGACGAAGGTTATAAACCTTACAGGAGAGGTAACAGGAAGGATTGGTGTCAAGATTTATGACGAAAAAGAAAAAAGGTGCATACTGAAGGGGGTCAACCATATCAATGAAAAAGAACTTGAAATAGTATTTACCCCCAGCGTGGGAAGGGCTTACAGGTTGCTTGTTGACTTTAACAGCCAGGACGGACAGAAGTATACAGTTTATGAGAAAGGGAGGATGCTTATAGACGATTTTCTCCCTGTAAGTTCAGTCAAGTCTGGAGAGTGGAGGTGGGAGGATGTACCTTCATTCAGCGGCAGGTTTTCACACACGGGAAGGGAGGGTTTGTCCATGCACAGAGTCTCTTTTCCTTCCACCGTGCCGATAAAAGCAGGAGATAAGATTGTCCTGTATGTGTATATTCCGTCAGAGTCTCCTCCCGAAGAGGTTATGGTTGAGGTAGAAACTGAAAGGAGAAGAAGATACTTCTTCTCCTTTGGCAGGGATAGGATAGAATATATTACAGGAAAGGTTGCAATGGGGGGGTTGCCTGAAAGAGACCGGTGGGTAAAACTGGAGATACCTCTCACTGCAGTCAGTGAAAAGAGTATCAAGGCGCTGGGTTTTTATAATTCGTCCGGCAGGGTGTGGTGGGACAGGGTTTCACTCAATGATGTCCCCGCAGGATGTAATATAAAAAGCGTTAGAGAAAAAGATGGTTCAGCAACGGCCTATTTTGATTACGTCTTGAACCGTCCTTTAAAAGCAGGTGACGAGACATTTGAGATAGTACAGGTTGAAGCCTTAGACTCACTAAAGCCTGAAAGATATCTGTGGGAGAATGGAGGAAAGACCTTTTCCGAAAGAAGGGTTGAGATACTCTTCAGGAAAGGCTGTGACAGAAAGGTTATACTGAACACTGAATCTCAGGGTTCAAAGAATAGTGTTGAATATACAATACCCGAACAGAAGGGAGAACCAGAAGAGGTCAGCATAACGGCAAAAATCCTGCCTTATGTGCCTTTTGTCTCTTCCGGAACACAACTATACCTGCCGGTATCTGTTACCAGCATGAATGATGAGACAATATCTGCTGAAATCAGGAGCAATGACTTTTCAGAGAGGATAACACTTGACCCCGGGCAGAGAGTCCAGAGGCATGTCGCATTTAAAGGGTCCCCAACGACAGGTCCCCCAGTAGAATTATCGCTCTCTATACACAACATAAGGATATGGAACAGTTTTGCTGCTGTCAGGGGTCCCGAGTACGCGGATATCCTTCTGGAAGGTCCTTTCATCAAGGATGAGAAAGGGAACTACCTGATGATAGGTATCCCGGAATATGCTGTGAATAAAAAGAGGCTACCGAAAGGTAAGAGACTTGCAATAACACTTGCAGGTTCATATCCTGAGCAGTTGAAAAAGATAATGGGAGCAGGTCTGAAGAGGTATGGTATATCGGCTGAGATAGATGAAATAAAAGAGCCCTTCTATAACTATAACCACAGGCTCTTCTCCGAGTATCTTCATCTTTCAGAGAGGATAAAGAGAGGCGTGGGGGGAGACATAATGGTCATATTCCCATATACCGAATCAATGATAATGAAGTCTCCCACCGCCCTGTGGGAAAAATCAGTGGATGCTGTAACATATCTCGCATCACAAAAGTTTTCAGCGCTGATATTTGTATCTCCTTTTCCTGCACCGCCGTCAGAAAGGTTCTACCCTTACAGAAAAGTTATGAAAAATCTTGCATCACAAAAAGGAATATTTTTTCTTGACCTGTACAGTCTTTATACCGCGGTTTCAGGGTGGAAAAGGTTCTTTCTGGTAAGCGAAGGTATTTATCAAAACCTTCCGGATGAAAAAGGGACAGTGCTTCTTGCCGGGTGGCTGTTAGAGGCAGTTTTAAATATGAGTAGGTAGAAAATAAGAAATCCCAGGGGAATTTAAGGAGGAGAAAAAATGTCTAATCTACAAGGATTAAGAAGGTGGCAGGGTCTTTTTTTAGCAGCATTGTTTATTTTTATCTCTTTGAGCCTGTACTCATCTGGTGGCAACCGGGTGATGGTGACAGAAAAGTTCACTGACAGGATAAGGGTGCTGTACCTTGCCGAGAGGGGTCCGCACCACAACTATCTGCAGATAGACTTTCTGGAAAGGAATACCGACCTGAGGTTTATCTACCAGCGCAATTCGTCTCCGGAAACCGGCCGTAACGATGAGAGTGCTGCTATTGCAGATGGTATATTATGGGATGGCGCGGCATCTCCTCTTATCTCTTCCGAACGCATATCAGAACTTAACGACATCTTGAAAGAGAGGCATTTTGATTTTGTTATCCTTGAACTCAAGGAGTTTGCCCCTGAGACAGCATCTCTTATTGCGGAGTATGTAAAAGGCGGCGGCTATCTGATATGGCTGGGCTCCAGTGTTGTGGAAGAGGGTCCACTTGCAGAGATATGTCCCTTCAAAAAGTCTGATGTAAAGCCGTCCCGTAAGGAAAAGATAACCGTTGTTAAAGGTAACCATCCTCTTTTTGCCGGGATGCCTCTTGAAACAATGTTTGAGGGGAGGGTACCACAGGGCAGTTTTAAGGGGGCCGTTGAGGTTGCTGTCAGTACATCCCCTACAGGGCAGGGACTTCTGGGAATAATGGAGGTGGGAAAAGGTACGGTCCTGGCTCTTAATCTTTCCGGTATTGTTCAGCCCAACCACACTTCTAAGGCAGATACTGACTTTTTGTGGGCACATCTATGGCAGCAGGCAGGCACCTACTGGAAGGGCAGGGGATGTGGGCTGTCCTCGTATCTCTCTATTGATACTTTAGATGAGGATATTCCTTCAGGTGGACAGGTACCCGTTTCTGTCAATATCAGCCATAAAAGCGGTGAGCATCCCTATTATATGCTCCTGGAGATAACCGACAGGCAGGGTAAGAACCATATTAAAAAGGAGTTCCTTCTCTCCGCCGGAGATGTCCCGAAGAACGTATCTCTCATACTGCCTGAAGATATGAAGACAGGCATCTACCTTCTGACATCTAAAATAACAGACAGAAGGAGGAATGTTATACACAGTGCCTACTCTTACATATCCGTCAAAGGTATGGTGGAGGTAACGTTGAAAACAGACAGTTACGGCTATGCCGCCGGGCAGCCTGTCCTGATAACCGCGGATATAAAATCTAAGAAAGATGTGCCTCTGGTTGCCAAACTGGTGATTAAAGACAGTATGAACATACCTGTTATGTACGAGAAAAAAGATGTAAGGGTTCCGGCAGGAGAAGGCAGAGAGATAACATTTGACTGGATGATGCCTGACTACGGTGTTGAAGGCTGGGCATTCTGTGCAGACATAATAGTTGAAGACGGCTCTAAAAGGGTTGTAGGAACGGCAAAAGACTGGTTCTGGCGTTATGAAAAGTGGACGATGCGGGAGAAGTTTCTTTTCTGTAACTACTATGCAGGAGAGGGTAGAATCCCTGCATCTATGATGCCTCTGTTTGCCCTGTACCACAGAGGTGTGGGTTTCAACGCAGGACACTCATGGCATGAACCCTATTACTCAAGGTTTAATATGAGAGGGTGGCTTCAGTATCCCACCACACTGCTTGAGAATTTTACAGGGAACTTCCGAACCCCTGATTTTTCACATCTTGCCGAGCGCGGGAAGAGAGAATTTGAGAGTTCCAGACACACTGCAGCATGGGTCATTTATGACTTTGGGGAAGAGAGCGGATACTATTATCACTGGAGCAACAACCCCTTTGAGAGAAAATGGAAGGATGCTAAAGACATCCCTGAAGGTGCTCATACACTCTTCCGCCTCTATCTGAAAGGTAGATATGGAACGATAGAAGACCTTAACCGTCAGTGGCAGAGGAGTTTCGGTTCTTTTGAGGATATAAAGATGGAGCGCAGGTATGGACTCCCTGCAGGCTGGCTGTTCGGCCCGCCCCCCGAAAGCGTGGAAGATAACCTCGCTCCATATATAGATACGCACGGCTTCTTTTTCTGGTACAACCAGCAGGTGGCAGAAGGGTTGACCAGAGCCATCAACAGGTACAACCCAACAGCAGACTGGGGTATGAGTTTTTCACTTACCTTTAATCCTTTTCCCCCCATACCTATGACTATGATTCACCCCTTCTACAGCGCTCAGTTGTTGTCTGCCTGGCACGCAAGAGGCACGGTAAATTCAAGGAATGAGAGCACCCCCATCTTCAGTTTTCACTGGGGTTTTGATGAAGACTACAGAAGTTGGGCACAGTTCTGGCACCAGAACCTGGCTGCACTTGCCACATACCAGAGCAACTGGGGCAGTATGTTCAATTTTAATCTTACACATTCGCGTTCCACACTTCTTTTCAAGAGATATATGAGCAGGGTAAGACCGAGGGAAAGGTTTTTCCTTGACTGCTATCCTGTGGAAGACTATGATGTGGGCATATATCATCCTACACTGGACTGGGCGCAGGTACACAGCCGTCCAAACTTCTTTCTGAAGTCAAAGGGTCCCAATGACCCGGCTATGGGACAACTGGGGTATAAGTCAACAGGCACAGGTTGGTTGGGAGGTCCTGAGCACCAGATATACAGTCTTTTAAACTCTTCAGGGTATCTCCCCCGTTTTGTAAAAGAAGAGGATATTAAAAAGTGCAGGGTGCTTTTTGTCCCCTATGTGGAGACCCTTCCGGAAGGTGCTGTTGAGGAGATGAAGAGGTTCGTTTCGGCAGGAGGTCTTCTTGTGACCATGCCTGTCACAGGTACACATAACGGTTATGGGAAGCCATATAACGTGGTTCCGGGAGGTGGGCTGGCTGAGGTTCTCGGACTGACACTGGGAAGAGATATCATAGGACAGAGGAGTCTTATTGTGCTGCCCAGTCTGTCAGGTGATGAACACCCTTTGCAGTTCAGTTATACACCGAGGCAGGGCAGTGAACCGCCCTATCTGTGGACATTCGGGCACCAGCAGGTGAAGACGATTGACAAAGGTGTAGGTGTGGTTGCCAGACTGTACGACGGCAGCCCTGCCATTACCGTAAACAGTTACGGTAAGGGTATGGCTGTACACCTCAACCTCTTTACCTTTGACCACTTCAGTCAGTATGAGTTCAGCCACTTTAACAACGAGTCTCTGCGTCAACTTCTGGATAACCTTGTAAAGGATGCAGGTGTGAAACCTTATGTTTTTGTTGAAAGACCCTGGCTTTATGGTACAGGAATCAATGAATGGGTACACTACCAGTATCAATTGAAAGAGAGTGACATAAGGGTGTTGGCTCTTTACAGTGACAAGATGAGTCCACATATAATCGGGCAGGCTGTTATCTCCGAACCTGTGTGCGAGGTCTTTGACATTCTGGATGGGACTCCCGTGCCTTTGCGTTTCAGGCTGGGGGGCGATACCGTTACGGATATGGACCCCTTCTCTTTTGAGGAGGCAAAAAAGTCAGGACTTACAACTGGTCTCACATTCCCTGTAGAGATGGATGCAGGTGATGTAAGGTTTTATGCTCTGGTGCCATACCATACGGGTCCTGTTGAGATAAAACTCCAGGACAGGGTTATACACTCAGGGAAAGAGTTGCTATTAATGGATGTTACAGTAAAGAAGGCGGATGGGTCTGTCGTTGAAGGCGCCCATCCTGTGCATATTGATGTCTTGGGACCTGACGGCGTGGTGATGCCGATGCTTTCAAGAAAGATGACGGTGAAGGGTAAGGCAACCGTAAAGATACCTGTCCGCATAGGTGACCCTCCTGGGGTATGGAAGATAAGGGTGAGAGATTGCGTGACAGGGAGGGAAGATACAGGAGAGGTAAACGTAAAATCTGCCAGTCCTGTCAGTGCAATACCCGAAACTGAAGACATCTTTACCCCTTCAACGCTGTCAATGGACAAAATAGACATATCCGACAGCGAGTTCATATCTTTGCTTGAGTCCTTACGGGAACTCTATCTCACAGGAGGAGGCAGGGACAAGGGAAGTCTCAGTTACTACGCTATGGACAGGGACGGCAGCAGGAACCGGATAATGCAGATGCTGAACCAGGCAGACTGGATGGAGAAACTGCCTGCGTTGAAAAGATACCTGCGTGAGGGCAACATGGTAATACTGCTGGGGGAAGATATTGGATATGACCCTGAAGGCGGGTTGTGGCTTGACCCTGTTTCTGGAAAAGGGTATGACGGGTCCATAGATATGTCAACTGCAAGCGATGTAAAAGCCCTGCCGGGCAACAACAAGATAGCGGCTCTGGAGAAACTGACAGGGAAGAAGGTAAAAGAGGAGTTTTTTGAAAACAAAAGGGTAATAGACGCGGCTGTGGGCAGGGGCAGGATAATAATTGACCCTCTCTCTTTTGATAACATGGGTCAGGCAAATGGTCTTTTTGACCTCAACCACTACAACTGGAGAAAAAGTCTCATACGGAGGTCCGACCTCCGTAAAGTTGACAGAGAAGGGAAAGTATGGTAAGAATATAAGCGGGAGGTGAGAGAAAATGGAAAGACATAAAGGTTTCACCCTGATTGAACTGCTGGTGGTTGTTGCCATCATAGCGATACTTGCGGCGATGCTGCTTCCGGCACTCTCTCAGGCGCGTGACAGGGCAAGAAGTGCCGTGTGCATCAGCAACCTGAAGCAGATAGGCTTATCTGTAATGTTTTATGTACAGGACTATGATGGGTGGCTGCCGGCAGGAGGTGTTAACCAGTATGGAGGGTTCAGGACATTGAGCCAGTTGAGTTACTTTGACCTGAAACTCTGGACCTGCCCGAGTGACAGGACAAGAAAATCTGGAGGGCTCTATTCAAGCCGTGATGACTGTATTGCCAACAACAAGCACTTTTATGCTTACAGTTGGTCTCCATCTAAATATCCTCCCAGTTACATATGGAACGGAAGAACAGGCTATATTCCCCAAAACTACCCTATGTGGAGAGTGGCCAGGCTGAGATATCCCCACAGAGATATGCTTACCGGGGGAGGGGAAACGCACAGAAACAGTACAGCGTATTATCATAAATCAGACTGGACATACAACTGGCTCATACAGTATGACCCGCTTTCCTGGGCAGCCCTACATAAAGGCAGGCTGAACTTTCTTTTTGCAGACGGCAGTGTAAGGTCTATGACATACGACCAGTTTTATACCTGGTATTATGAACTGAGGGACTTTAACTAATACAAAGATATCCTGTCTGCCGTTTTTGCTACAGGGTAACTCAATTCTATTGGTATTACTATAATTTTGACCGCAAATTAATATGCGGCGGTTCTCTCCACTGGACATCACAACCCCATGGAGAGAGACTCAACCTTCTTTTTGGTGACGGCAGTGTAAGGGCTATGACCTATGACAGGTTTGTTATGTGGTACTATAACGAGCCCAAGGACTTCAGGTAATACAGTATGGTTAATCACTGAGGTATATCCTGCTTTTCAGTTTTATCTGTATCTTAAGGATGTTATGATTTTTGTCCCTTCTCAGGGCATACCCTCAAACACTCCTCGCAGATGTTCAGGTGTCTTTTCTGCACGCCCCATCTTACACTGTTGATAGCCTTAACAATCTCTTCAGGTTTTTTATCTTTGGGTACTGGCACATCTCTACCCTTTCCGTAATACTGAGGGCCTGCTTTTCCACTCAGGCCGTACCTTTTTGCCCAGTCACAGGAAAACTGGTCAATCAGTGGGATGTGGAAGTCCTTACCCTCAATCTTCAGTTCAACGGTTTTGTTTTTCAGTGCTGACGTGGGACAGGTAGAGATACAGGGCTTATCGCATCTTGCACAGGCATACCCTCCGGAATAGAGAGGGTCGTTATCAAATGGGCAGTCGGTAACAATCGCTATAAACCTCTGTCTCGTTCCATATTCTTTTGTTATGGGATATCCATGCAGCCCAGGATATGCAAGACCTGCCAGTAGTGCAGGGAAAAGGTCTGCTCTACCATCAGTTCCTTCTCCCCAACCACGTGAAGTCATCATCATCCTTGAACCCAGACCGGTCAGGTCAGTAGTAAATGTTGCCCGGCGCCCATAAGAATTGAGGTTTCTGACAATCTTAAGAGCCATATCCTTTAACAGTAGTATTGTCTCATACTGTGCAAAGACGTAGGGATTCACTGTCTCTGCAGGGGTTATTTTTGCAGTATCCAGAGAGGTGTGGGTGTAGTGAAGCCCCAGAACAATTACAGACCTTGCATTCTTAAGCCATGTTTCCAGTGACTTAAAATCTATGGTTTCGGTATAGATTTCAGGTATGTATTCTCCATAAATCACACCGCTATCTCTTACCGCTTTCCTCTCAGTTGGGAGATGTATCAACTCTTGAAATTTTCTTCTAAAGTCCTCATACCTCTCATTATTAAATACCCCTACAACATCCGCTCCTGCACTATGACAAAACCTCTTTACTTCTTCAGCATCAACAACCCCTCTTCTCTTGTTTGGAATTTTGGGGAAGATACCCGGTGTGAGTTTCGCACTGGTCAGTACCGTTTTGAACAACATATCCTCTCTGTATATACCTGTCTTCTGTGCCATAAGATTATCAAATATCTTTGTGTCCATAATTGCCGAATACCCCTTTACATCAAGGTAGTGCGTTATCTCAAAAGCGGCATATCCCAAACTGCGGTATATCGCTCTAAAGGCATCATTATTTTCCCTGTCCTCAAGAGATACGTTTACACCGAGAGAGATAACTGATACAGCATCCGGCAGATGCAGTTTAGGATTAGTTACACCTTCATCCTCAAAAAAATTCACATCAGAGACTGAGTAGACATCAACCCCCTTTTCCCTGCATATCTCTTCTATCTTCTGCCAGGCATCTTTTTCAGAGACAGAGGGTTCCTTTTTGCGTCTCGGTGCTCTTGAATAATTCAGGTCATAATATCTTTTCTCCGGTACCATGCAGAACTTCAGACAACTGCCTTCTTCACCCCCGCGCCAGCCATATTTTTCCTGATATCTCAGGATAACCTTCTCATCAACTTTTTCAGGTATCTTTATGTCAAGACTCAGTCCAAAGTTTTCTGCCCATGCACAGCGCCACTTGTTTATTTCGGGGAACTCAAATATCTTCCCACCTATCTCAATTTTATTAATCCTTTTAACCTCTTTATAGAAGGCATCAGTCGGACAGTTCTTTGCGCACTCCATACATTTGTCGCAGAGAGCAGGTCCGTTATACATCGGTGTGGGCGTCAGTTCTGCCTCAGTAATTATTGAAATTGCCCTCTGACGCGGTCCAAATTCCGGAGAAAGGAAGAGTCCCGACCACCCTATCTCACCCAGTCCTGCAGCCACTGCTGCATAACGGTGAGCCATATCAGGGGCAAAGTCTACCTTCAGGTCTTTGTAGGCGTTATAACGCCATATATTGGTGGATACTATAGGAAGTGTGGTATATCCCCTGTCTTCTAAAAATCTCCCTATAAGAAAAGATATATCGTCCAGTTTACAATTCATATATCCCTGTACATTATATGGTCCGGTATCATGCGGGGTAGGTTCTCCCCCCAGTTCTACAGCGGCATCCGGGTGATGGATGGCTACAACAATAACTGATTTTGCGGACGGCAACAGCCCCAGAGGGCTCATCCGCAAGGGTGCATTTTTAAACCTTTCCACCGGTGCTATCCCTGCCAGGTCGCCACCCATCTCTTTTGCCTTCTTAAGTACCTCATTTGTTATGTCCATAGGTTCTCCTTTTCATCTCACTTAATCTTCCCTTATGGTAGGGGGACTAAAGAGAGGTTATTGTTTCACTCATTTTTTCTGATGTTTCCTTCGCCTTGTTAAGTATATACTCCTTCCGTTTCCCCTTAAATCTGGGAGATAGTAAGAAAAGTCCCAGTGCGGCAATAACCCTATCATCCTGCTTGATAGGAAATGCAAAGGCAATAATATCCTGTTTCGTAATATCCACAGCCATACCCTTCTTTCTTATAAGAGATAGAGCCTCTTTCAACTTTTTAGGTGTTGTCGCTTCAGGCCAGTCTTTCTTATCAGGAAGCCCTTTCCTTTTTATAAAGCCTTCCAGTTCTGCAGAATTGAAAAAAGCAAGAAGCAGACGCCCTGTAGAGGTATTGTAAACGCCTTCCTGCAATAAAAACTCTCTTTTTATGCTCAGCATATTGTTTCCGTTTACCTGTAACAGTATGGACTTTTTGCCTCCGTGCAGGGTCGCAACAAGTACCGTTTCACGGACATCAGAGGCAAGACGTATCAACAGGGGTTCTACAGCACTGACTATATCCTTGCGGTAGGGTCCGTTACGGGCAAGAAAATAAACGCGCGGCCCAAGTATGTAGCCTTTTTTTCTGCCAACCTGCTCCAGAAGGTTGTGTTCGCACAGGGCTTTTACAATATTGGCACAGGTGCCCTCGTTTAATCCGACATACCCCGCCAGCACGCCGAGTCCTTTCGGTTCCTCAGGTTTTTCTGCTACAAACGCCAGTATCTTAAGCGCCCTGTCAAGTACCTGTATCATTTTTATATTATTGAAATCATTTTTACATTATTATAATATGTGTAATAAAAAATGTCAATAGCAATTTT
>CAYOYL010000132.1:0-4850 GCA_964408175.1 uncultured bacterium | reverse complement strand
AAAAACTCACCTTTTATAGAGAGAAGGCTAAAGGGTAGGGTAACATCTACCATCTGCAAAGGCAGGGTTGTTTTTTCGCGTTAAGGGGAAAATTATGATTGTAGAGAAGGTGAAAGAGATAAAAGTTGCAGAGGCTAAAGCAGATGCAATAATCAAAGGTGCAGAAGAAAAATCTACAGGGATAAAGTTATCCCTCAATGAAAAGATTAAAAAATTAAGGGAAACTAAGGAGAAAGGTCTCGCAGAGGAAGTTCAGAAATACAGAAAAATTAAAGACGGCAAGACCAGCGACAGGCTAAATATCCTGAAAGAGGGATACTCTAAAAGGATGTCTGACATCAAAAAGGAGGCTGAAGGTAAAATAATTGTTGCTGTGGAATCTGTCTGGGATGAGTTGAAGAACTTTTTATTCAGGCTGTAACGATACGGTCCCTGCCTGTCTCTTTTGCTCTATATAGAGCAAAGTCGGACTTCTTGATAAGTTCATCAGGGGTCAGGGCATCTTCAGGGTAGGCTGCAACGCCGAAACTCAGGGTAAGGTCTCCATTGGGTTGACTTTCCTCATTTGGGAATCTGAAGTCCTTGACGCGCTTTCTCAAAGACTCACAGAGTTTAACGACGTTTTCTTTGGATGTGTCAGGGAAGATAATTATAAATTCTTCTCCGCCGTACCTGCCGACTGTATCTCCACCTTTAACACTCTTCTTTAAAAATTCCGCAACTTTTCTAAGGACAGTATCTCCTGCAGGATGCCCGTTAAGGTCATTGTAGTGTTTAAAATAGTCTATATCACTCATACAAAGGGAAACCTTTGCATCTTTTTTCCCTTGTGCGTCGGCAAAGGCTTTTTGCAGAAGTTTTTCAAAATGCCGCCTGTTGTAAAGTTGCGTCAGCCCGTCCGTTATTGAAAGTATCTTTGTTTTCTCAAAAAGCTCCGCATTTTCAACAAGAAGAGAGGTAGGAGCGGAAACCATTCTTAACATGTCCAGGTCTCTTATGGTGAATTGTCTTTTTTCAAAAGAGAAGACACCAATAATGCCTGTAATTTTTTTCTTGTAGTGAAAGGTTGACAGTATAAAAGAATGTACCCCCTGTTTGGAAAGATTTTTATACTGGGGGAATGACTCTACATTATTGATGAGGATGGGACGGGGTTTTAATGCAGTACTTTCCAGAAGTTCTTCAGGTAATTCCAATGCCCTGCCTCTTAAAGACCTCTTAAAATTTTCCCCCATTAACTGCAGGGCAACCGTTTCATTGGTAAAAAGGGTTTTTAAAGAATCAGTTACCTTTTCAAGCACCTCGTCAAGAGATACTTCTTCCCCCAGTGTTTCTATGATATATGTAAGAGTTTTTAACAGCAGAGACTCCATCTCCAGGTCCATAAGGTTCAGGTCCATCTTTTCTTTTTCTCTCTGTATGTCCTGCAATTGACCTGACGTAGTAAATGAGTAGATTACATCAATGAGGATAATTATTGAAATGATAATGGTAAGAGAAAGGAAATAAAAAACATTAGAGAAGACCTTATTAAGAGAAAAGAATATGTTAAGAGCGAATATGTAAAGAATTATAAAAAGGAAGACCACAATTCTCACATTTTTCATCAAGGCATAGGTTCTCCTTTAATTTGGTTTACAAGGTCGGAAAATCGTTCCGGTTGGTTGAATGCTATATCTGCAAGTGTTTTTCTATCAAGTACTATATTTTTTATCTTCAGTCCGCGCATAAACCTGCTGTATGAAAGGCCGTTGATTTTACAACCAGCGGAAATTCTGGTAATCCACAGACTTCTAAATACACGCTTTTTGTTCCGCCTGTCTCTATACGCATAGGTCAGTCCTTTTTCAGAAAACTCTTTTGCTCTTCTGTATAGTTTGGACCGCCCCTGTCTATATCCTTTGGCCCTTTGAAGAACCTTTTTTCGCCTCTGTCTTGAAGCGGGAGAATTTTTTGTTCTTGGCATTGTCTGTATCTCCGTTCTTTATTTGTAAGGTAACAGTTTTTTGATTGTTCTTTTGTCACCTTTATTTTTTAACACTGCGGATGTTTTAATCCTTCGTTTTCTCTTTGAGCTTTTTTTTGACAGCAGATGTCCGCCTCCTGCTCCATAATGCATTACTTTCCCTGTCCCTGTAATCTTAAACCTTTTTGCCACTGATTTTTTTGTTTTTAACTTAGGCATTATATGTTCCTTATTATATTGGGATAAATGTTACGTTCAGTCTTGGTCCTTCCATTTTTGGGGGATGTTCAATTTTCCCTGTGCTTGCCAGTTCTTTTGTAAGTTTTTCTAAAAACTGGTACCCCCGTTCCTTGTGCAGTATCTCCCTTCCTTTGTAGAAAATCGTTACCTTTACCCTGTGCCCTTCTTTCAAAAAATCTTCAACATGTTGTTTCTTGAATTTATAATCATGCTCACTCGTTTCAGGCGTAAAACGAATCTCTTTTGTTTGTGCAGATTTCTGTTTCTTCTTTACTTCTTTCTCTTTTTTCTTCTGTTCATAAAGGAACTTCCTGAGGTCCATTATACGACAGACAGGAGGAGATGCATTGGGCACTATTTCTACCAGGTCAAGGTCAAACTCTCTGGCTTTCTGCAGTGCATCTTTTCTATCAACAACTCCATACTGCTGCCCGTTGTCTCCTATCAGGCGGACCTGCGGAGCCTTTATCTGAAAATTGAATCTGTATCTATTTCTTCTGTCCGGATATCCTCTTCTTTCGTAGACGATATATACTCCCCTTTACCCCGATGTTTTTCAGGGTATTGATTCCCCTTTTTGTCTATGGGCTTTTATTTATTATATTGCAAAAAATTACTTCTGTCCAATATCTTTTAACATCTTTACAACCTCTTCCACCTTAAAACTGCCTGTCATGCCCTCTTTATGCTTTCTCAGTGCGACCTCTTCTTTTTCTACCTCTTTGTCCCCCACTATAAGCATATACGGGACCTTTTCTTCTTCAGCATCCCGTATCTTTCTATTGACCTTTTCATTCCTGATATCAATCTGTACCCGGAAGTCCTGTTCAATCGTTTTTTTGATTTTTCCCGCGTAAGAGAGATGCCTTTCGCTGATGGGCAGTATCCTCAGTTGTTCAGGTGCAAGCCAGAAGGGGAAGTTCCCTTTATAATGTTCAATCAGTATGCCAATGAATCTTTCTATGGAACCGAAGATGGCCCTATGTATCATTATGGGGGTTTTGAAATCTCCAGACTCTCCTGTGTATTTTATATCAAATCTTTCAGGAAGATTAAAGTCCACCTGTATCGTGGAACACTGCCACTCCCTGTTTAAGCAGTCTTTTACTTTTATGTCTATCTTTGGCCCGTAGAATACGCCTCCTCCAGGGTCCACCTCATACTCCATGTTCTTTTTCTTCAGTGCATCTGTGAGGGCTGTTGTTGACTTGTCCCAGTTTTCAAGGGTCCCCACGTACTTTTCAGGTCTGGTGGATAGAAAGACCCTGTAGTCTGTGAAGCCGAACCTTTCAAGGAAAAAACGGACAAGGTCCAAAACCCTCACAACCTCGTCTTCTATCTGCTCTTCGGTACAGAATATGTGGGCATCATCCTGCGTGAATCCCCGTACCCGCAAGAGTCCATGGAGTACACCCTGTTTTTCATACCTGTAAACAGTGCCGAGTTCCGCCCATCTTATAGGCAGTTCCTTGTAACTTCTCAGACGGTTGTTGAATATCAGAACATGAAAGGGACAGTTCATCGGCTTCAACTGAAAGGTCTTGTTCTCCATCTCTATGGGAGCAAACATACTCTCTTTGTAAAAACCTGTATGTCCTGATTGGTCCCAGAGGGCAATATCGGCTATGTGTGGGGTGTAAACAAATTCATAACCGTTTTTCAGATGAATCTCCTTCCAGAAGTCCTCAACCAGTCTTCTTACGGTGGAACCCTTGGGGTGCCAGTATATAAGACCTGACCCAAATTCAGGATGGATGCTGAACAGGTCAAGTTTTGTCCCAAGTATTCTGTGGTCTCTCTCTTTCGCTTCTTCTATAAACCTCAGATATTCCTCAAGTTCTTTTTTGTCAGGGAACGAGATGCCGTAAATCCTCTGCATGCTCTCCCTTTTTTCGTCCCCTCTCCAGTATGACGAAGCGGTGCTCAGCAGTTTATAGTATTTGACCTCCCCCGTTGAGGAAAGATGCGGTCCTGCACACAAGTCTGTAAAATCACCCTGTCTGTAGAAGGTTATCTCTCCTTCCTGCAGTTCTTCAAGTATCTCAATCTTGAACGGCTCGTCTTTCAGCATCTCTCTGGCTTCATTTTTATTCTTTTGAAGTCTTTCAATGGGGAAGTTGGATTTAATGATATTCTCCATCTCCTGCTCAATTTTTTTCAGGTCTTCAGGGGTAAAGGGCTCCTTCCTATAAAAGTCGTAATAAAAACCCTTTTCAATGGCTGGACCTGTCCCCAGTTTTACTTCAGGGAAGAGTCTTTTAACCGCCTGCGCCATTATGTGCGTTGAGGTATGCCAGTATTTTATCTCTTCGTTCTTGTCCATTTTTCAGATGTCTCTCTTATATCCTTTTTCCCTTCTCCTTTTATCCTCCCCCCTCAAGAGGGAGGCGAACAAGGTAAAACTCTTTCGCACCAGCTCTAGCCCTGTGGATTCTATTAATCTTAACCACTTATCCTCCCCCCCTGCGGGGGAGGAAACAGGTGGGGGCATGTTTTTCTTATCGCAATCTCTGACGTCTTGCACAGTAAATTCCTGTGCTTCGGTCACTCGGCTCACCGACTCGCCCTTCGCACCAGCTCTAGCCCTGTGGACTCTATTAATCTTAACCACTTATCCTCCCCCCCTGCGGGGGAGGAAACAGGT
>CAYOYL010000131.1:0-17219 GCA_964408175.1 uncultured bacterium | reverse complement strand
AAAAAAGTTCGTAGCGATAGACCTGGGAGCGGAAAGCGGAAGAGGTATCCTTGGAAACTGGAATGGTGAGAAACTTGTGATAAAAGAACTGCACAGGTTCCCCACCCACAGTGTAAAGGTACACCCCCATATATACTGGGACGTTCTTGCAATCTTTGCCGAGATAAAAAAAATCATCTCTGAGGCAAAGAAAGAAGGGAACATCTCAGGGATGGGCATTACAACATGGGGAGTTGACTATGGACTTATTGGAGACAATGGACTTCTCCTATCCAACCCTTTCCACTACAGGGACAAACGCACCGATGGCATCCCTGAAGAGGTCTTCGGCATTGTCCCGAAAGAAAAGATATTCAAGGAGACAGGCATCCAGTTTATGCCCTTGAACACACTTTATCAGATGTATGCCACAAAGAAAGAATTCCCTTATCTTCTGAACACTGCAAAAAAGATTCTTTTTATGCCTGACCTTTTTACCTTCTTACTAACAGGCAGGCAGTCCGCAGAGTATACCATAGCAACAACGTCACAGATGTATAATTCCTGCGGGCAGGGGCAGCAATACGCTCCAAGGGGAGGATGGGCTGACGAAATACTGAACGCACTTCAGTTCCCTTTAGATATACTACCGGATGTTATCTCGCCCGGTACACTGGTCGGGAATCTAACCGAAGGGATAAGAGAGGAACTGGGATGTTCTGATATCCCTGTTTATGCAGTCTGCTGTCATGATACTGCCTCTGCAGTTGCCTCAATACCTGTGAGGGAAAACCTGTGGGCTTATCTCTCTTCAGGTACATGGTCTCTCCTCGGTGTTGAAACAGAAAATCCGATAATCAACGAAAAGAGTTTTAAACACAACTTTACGAACGAAGGCGGTTACGGAGGCAGCATAAGATTCTTAAAAAACATAATGGGGCTGTGGATTCTGCAGGAATGCAGAAGATACTGGGAGAAGAGCGGTGAGAATTTTTCTTATGAGCGGTTAACGGAGATGGCAGGTTCGGCACAGATGTTCTCTTCCTTCATTAACGTGAACAGCAGTGACTTCCTTTTCCCCGGGGATATGCCGAAAAGGATACAGGAATACTGCAAGAGAACAGGACAGCATATACCAGAAGATATCCCGCAGACTTCAAGAGTCGTACTTGAAAGCCTTGCAATGGAATACCGTTATGCAATGGACAGCCTGGAGGATACTACTGAAAACAAGATAGAAATCCTGCATATCGTAGGAGGCGGTTCACAGAACAGACTTTTATCCCAGTTTACAGCCTCTGCAACCAGAAAGAGTGTCATAGCCGGTCCTGTAGAAGCAACCGCCGCAGGTAACCTGCTGGTTCAGGCGATGGCAAACAAAGAAATTTCTGACATTCCACAGTTAAGGGAGGTCGTAAGGAGGTCATTCCCTCTCTTTGTTTATCAACCGAAGGATACATCCCTGTGGGATGAGAACTACGAGAAATACAAGGGGTTGGTTGATGGAGATAGCACAGGAAAAGGGATTTGATTATCTTGGTAAACCTCTAAAAAACTATCTGAATAGGGTCTCCGCAAAAACCCCTGTTCCGGGTGGTGGCAGTGTTGCTGCCTGCGTTGCATCTCTGAGCGCATCCCTTCTCACTATGGTTTTGAATTATACCATCGGGAAGGAGAGGTATGCCTTATATCAGAAAGAAATTGAAGACTTCAAGGAAGAGACCAACAGGATGCTTGAGAAACTGTCAGGATACATTGAAGAAGACAGCAGGGTCTACAGACTGATAAGAAGGTACTCCGTAGAGAGAAAAACTGCCTTTGCCGAAAGAGAGCTCAAAAAATCTGCAGAAATCCATCTGGACATCTGTAAAATCTCACTCAGAATTGTTGACCTTTCTGAGGTTCTGACTGTCAAAGGAAACAGGTCTCTCATTTCCGATACAGGTATCGCCGCATCCCTTGCAGTCTCTTCATTTAAAAGTGCCAGGATGAACGTTTTAATTAACCTGAAGTATATTGGAGATAAGGAGTTTGTGAAAGACAGCACTCACAGAATAGAGACAATGGAAAAAGAGGTCGTTACAAAAGGAGAAGCAGTTTATAAAAAAGTGGAAGGAATTTTAAAGGAGAGCAAATAAAAATGGCAGATAATCTCATTGACGGCAGGGCTATTGCAGAGAAGATAAAAGAGGATGTTGGCAGAGAGATAAAGGGACTCATTGCCGGTGGAATAAAGGTCAAACTTGTTGCTGTACAGGTTGGAGAGAACCCTGCAAGTACGGTATATACAAAACAGCAGAAAAAAAACTGCGATAAGGTGGGGATAATCTACGAACTGAAAACCTATCCTGCTGAAATTACCGAAGAACAACTCCTTCAAAAGATAGAAAAGATTAATAATGACAGGGATGTTACCGGCATCATATTACAATTACCTCTACCTCAGGGGATAGAGACCCGAAAAATCCAGTCTGGTATCTCCCCACACAAGGACGTTGAAGGGGTAAATCCTGACAATATGTGCTGGGTTGTTCATAAAAAACCATTTCTTGCACCCTGCACCGCCCTTGCCGTAAAAGAGATAATAGACTCAACAGGGATAGACCTTTACGGAAAAGAGGTGGTTGTGGTCGGGCACAGCAATATCGTGGGTAAACCTATTGCTTTCCTTCTTGTAGATAAGTTTGCCACGGTAGCCATATGCCACATAGGAACAAGCAAGGCAGGGATGCTTGAAGAACATGTCAGACGTGCTGATATTTTAATTGTAGCCGTGGGTAAGGCAAATCTCATCCCTGGCGAGTGGATAAAGCAGGGTGCGGTTGTTATTGACGTCGGCATAAACAGGGTGGATGGTAAGATTGTAGGAGACGTTGAGTTTGAAAAGGTAAAAGAGAGGGCATCGCTTATAACCCCGGTACCCGGTGGAGTTGGTTCCGTAACAACAGCTATACTATTGAGAAATGTGGTAAAGGCAGCGAAATGGGCGAAAGGGCGGTAGTGGACTATACCAAATATAAACTCAAGCCAGAAGAGGAAATAAGAGAAATCCTTGAAAATATCCCCAGAATATTCGTAATCTGGTGCAGGAAGTGCTACAAAGAATTCAAAGAGGACTACGAACCTGAGTGCGACAGTTTAAGAAGGATACTGGCAGACTCCGGTACGGAGATAACCGGCTGTGAGCCATTGGATTTCCTTTGCAACAACCACCTTACTGAAAAATTTCTCAGAGACCTGCAGGGAGATGAACCTGTAGGCGTAGTCTCATGCGGCATAGGTATACAGTTCGTAGCCAGTATATGCAGTAAAAGGAGGGTCTTTGCACTTGCGGATTCGGTCCTGCAGGGTAGTAGCGGTGCCGTCTTCACGGGACACCACGGTATCTCTCTCGGCGTTGAAAGGTGTGCTGCCTGCGGACAGTGTTACCTGAGGGATACCGCAGGCATCTGTCCTGTGGTCGGATGCCCAAAGGGTCTCTTAAACGGACCCTGCGGCGGAGCCGATAAGAACGGTATGTGTGAGGTTGACAGAACCCGTCCCTGCGTATGGGTGGAG
Organism: uncultured bacterium; assembly: GCA_964408175.1. Lineage (GTDB taxonomy): Bacteria > Ratteibacteria > UBA8468 > B48-G9 > JAFGKM01 > JAFGKM01. The sequence continues at coordinate 13,682 of CAYOYL010000131.1, read as the reverse complement.
ATATACAAACGGCTGAAAAAACAAGGCAGGAGTCTCTCCCGCAGTGTGGAGATACGGGACCACAATATCTTTAAGCCTGACGAGAAAGACAGAATCAAAAAATTAAACAGGAGTGAAAGGGCAGAAGGGTTTTACGGGGGCGTTCATCCCCTCGGGAAAAAAGAGTCGACTGAGAGAAGACCTGTTGAGAACTTTCCCACTCCTGAAAAGATATTTGTCTTTCTGTCACAGCATACAGGACTGCTTGCTAAACCGGTTGTGAGGGTAGGAGAGATTGTAAAGGTAGGACAAAAACTCGGGGAATCCGCAGGACTGATATCATCTCCAGTGCACTCCGGTATCAGCGGTAAGGTAATAGCGGTTGAGGAGAGGATACATCCAGTCTCTCAAACTCCCCAGACGGCAATAGTTGTTGAAAATGACGGACTGGATACGACTGACCCTGCAGTTCAGCCGGTTTCAGAATGGGAAAGTTTTTCCAATGACAGACTACTGGAGATATTAAGAGACAAGGGGATAGTGGGACTTGGTGGGGCGATGTTTCCCACCTCTGTTAAACTCTGCCCTCCTAAACCCGTTGATACGCTGCTCATAAACGGGTGCGAGTGTGAACCATTCCTTAACGCAGACAACCGCCTGATGATAGAATACCCGGAGGCTCTCCTTAAAGGTGTGCATATAGCACAAAAGATTTTGTGTACCAGAAGGGTGCTCTTTGCCATAGAGGACAACAAGGGGGAGGCAATAGAGTCAATAAAAAACAGATGTAAAAGCACATACAACGATGTTGAGGTCACACCGGTAAAGACAAAATATCCACAGGGTGCCGAAAGGATGCTCATAAAGACACTTCTGAACAGGGAGGTTCCTGAAGGAGGACTGCCATTTGACGTTGGTGTCGTTGTTCTTAATGTCAGTACCCTGTATTCTATATACAGGGCTATTTACGAAGGGATGCCTCTCTTTGAGAGGGTTATTACGGTCTCCGGCGAAGGTGTTATAAAACCCGGAAACTATGCCGTTAAGATAGGCACCCCTTTTTACAATATCCTGAATGCCTGCTTTGACAGAGAGACTGTCGGCAAACTGAACGGTAGTTATGAACTGAAGATGGGCGGCCCGATGATGGGTATTGTCCAGACCAGTACAGAGTCTGCTGTTATAAAAGGAACAACAGGACTCTTACTCCTTGAGAAACCGATTGTGGAACCCTCTGAGGAGAGTGAATGCATTAAGTGCGGAAGGTGCGTTGACGTATGTCCTATGGAACTTTATCCACTCTATTACTCCTACTATGGTAAAAAGGGGGAGTGGAAAAAGACAGCGGACCACAAGGTTAAAAACTGCATTGAGTGCGGCTCCTGTCAATACATCTGTCCCTCAAAGATAGACCTTATCAGTTTCATAAAGAAGGCGAAAAAACATGCTTATAACAAAGGTTAAGGACCACCAGAAGATACTGGAGATACTGAAGGGGTACCACCCGTTTGTCTTTAAGTGTTTTGGGTGCAAAGAGGTATACTTCCCTGAGGATGAGATAGACAACCTGCTCAACGAAGGGAAAGAGTATATCAAAGGAGTGGCAAGAATAGACTATCTTTGTAATGAGGACTTTACCCGCAGGTATCTTGAAAGATTTGGTAATGAGGTGAAAGACTCAAAAGCCATACTGGTTTTTTCCTGCGGTGTGGGGGTTCAGGTTGTATCAAAACTCATTGAAGAAAAGATGGTCATTCCGGGCTGTGATACATTCTACATCAACGGATTTCAGGGTGTAACGGCTCAGGACTTTGACTGTGAACAGTGCGGACACTGCTGGCTGAATCTTACAGGTGGAATCTGTCCCATAACTGCCTGTCCTAAAGGTCTCCTTAATGGTCCATGCGGCGGGGCTAAAAACGGTAAGTGTGAGGTAAATCCAGAGATGGACTGTGCATGGATATCTATATACAAGAGGCTTAAAGAGACAGGTAAAACCGATATTTTGAAAAAATCCGGTGTCAACATAAGAGACTACAATCCGGTTATCAAAAAGTAGGGTGCGGTTTGTCGCACAGAGGGATGAAAATGAACCTTGAAGAGAAACTAAAAAACGGCAAGTTTATCATAACCAGTGAGGTAGGACCTCCCAAGGGTACCAATATAATGCCCCATATTGAGGAGGCGGAACTCTTGAAAGAAAAAGCGGATGCCTTTAACGTCACGGATATGCAGAGTTCCGTTATGCGGCTGGGTTCTCTTGCTGTCTGCAGACTCCTCGTAGAAAGAGGGCTGGAGCCTATCTATCAACTTACATGCAGAGACAGGAACCGTCTTGCCCTCCAGTCAGACCTTTTAAGTACTGCAGTATTTGGTATAAGGAATGTTCTTCTTCTTACCGGTGACCACACAGTGTTGGGAGACCATCCTCAGGCAAAGCCGGTCTTTGACCTTGATTCTGTTTCCCTGCTGAAGGTGGCATCAGGTCTTATGAAAGGAAAGGATATGGTTGGCAACGAACTGGACGGCAAACCGGATTTTTTTCTCGGTGCGGTGGTAAATCCCGGCTATGAGCCAATGGAACTGCAGTTGCTCAAGATGGAAAAAAAGATTGAGGAGGGAGCAAGGTTCTTCCAGACACAGGCTGTTTACGACCTTCCTACCTTTGAGGCATTTATGAAGGAAGCCTTTAGGTTTGACGTACCTGTACTCGGAGGCATAGTGCTTTTGAAGTCCGCTGGTATGGCAAGGTTTATGAACGAAAACGTTGCGGGTGTGAATGTGCCGGATAGATACATAAAAATGATGGCTGCCGCAGACAAGAAGGAGAGGCTAAAGATAAGCATTCAGATAGCAGCCGAACTTGTAAAAGGAATGAAAGGCCTGTGCCAGGGTATACACATAATGCCTCTCGGCTGGGAAAAACATATCCCTGCGGTTCTGGAGTCCGCAGGGCTTTAAGGAGAAGAGTAAATGGGTAAAAAATTGGAATTTGGAAGTCATGCATTACTGGGACAGATAGCTTTTTCAACCCTGCCTCAGTGGGAAAAGGATAAATTTCATCCTGACATGAGTCCGGAAGGTCTAAACAAACCTTATCTACCAAAGGGTATTACTACTGTTGAAGAAAAAACAGGATTTATGTGCAGCATAATGGACCTTGTCTATTATGATGAGTTGCGTCCATATGTGCTTCTTCCTGACGGACGGTGGATTCCACATTCACCGCCTGATGCCAACAGACAGGCGTCAACAGGCAGTGGACAGCCCCGGTCAAACACAGTTTTTATGGATATGATTGAGTGGCTACTCAACAGGATGTTAAAGGCAGTGAAGGAAGGGGACGGGGAGGAGGTTATACGTTTTGGCGGTACACTCGGTCACTTCCTTGAAGAGCCGTTTACGCCGGGACATGCGATTGACAACAACCTGTTTCACAGATTTTTCCCCGACCCTGACAAAAAAAGGCACATAAGAGTACACCATGCATTTGATTCGGCAAGTGGAGAATTTAAACGCCTACAACCGGTTTTAATGGGAACTACAATACCAGAGGCTGCATTCCGCCTTCTGGTAGAGATTGACAGGGGAATAAGGTCAGGGATGAAACTGGTCGGTGATGTGATACACTCTGCATACGCAGGAGAACCGAAAAGTGCACAACAAAAAATCCTTGCGGAACAGAGCGGACTGGCTTCATTTGTTACAGCCAGTGCATGGCATACAGTTATGTCTATTGCCTTTGACCGGTTCAACAAGAAGGAGATTAGAAACCTTGAAACCATTGCTCTTACCCACCTTGTTCCGTATTTTTTACACCACTGTCAGTATGTTGATATGCTGCCTGGCAATCTTGTCAAGAAGGGACGTAAGATACCCATTCATGTCTGGAAGGCAAAGGGTAAGGAAGAGATGGTGAAAAACGGGTTCGGCATGGGTGGACACTCCGGCATAAAGTTTTTTGTGAACGGCGATGTCTATACCCGTTTTTCATGCCGGGTGGGCCTGCCCAGCAGGCACACTGAAGGGCAGACAAAAAACACAAACGTACGTTTCTTCGTTGAGGTGGACAAAAAAGAGAATACTGTCTATTCAGAGGATATGGAGTACAGAGCAAAAAGAGTCGTCAACATTCCGCTTATTCCGGGCGAGCCGGTACGCAAGATAGACGTCAGCATAAAAGGGGCAAGGACCCTTATTCTTACGGCACAGAGTAGTTCTTACACCTCCCCTGAAGGGATTGTAAGGTTTGACATTCCCCATGTCGCCGTGTGCAACCCCATACTCTCCAAGACATGATGGCTGTTAATCCTCGGGCCACCACTCCGGAGAAGGAGGTTTGATTATTTTGTTCTGGACGGCTATGGCATAAAGCGGCAGCGAATTAGGCCCAAATGTCCCTTCATATCCTGAATCGGCTCCTGTCCATATTGCAAACTCCCTGCCCGTACCGTATGGTCCGTGGAACCTTCCATCTGCAAAGCCCCGCTCAAGAGCCCCTGCAATCTCGCCTGCCTCATTTTTTAGACCGCTGGATGAAAGTGCACGGATATAGTAACCTGTCAGTAATGGAGATAGTGCACCATCGGTATAATTTTCGTAGGAGGGCCTCAACCTGTATCTCTGGAATTGTGAAAGCATATGGTCTGTTTGTTTTATTGGAATAAGGTTCAGGGGCAGCCCGGGGTATCCTGATTCAGGGAAAACATCCCTGCATCTTTCTTCCAGTTTCTCAAGAGCGTACCGGGTTGTTGATGCATCCATAACTCCGAAGGCACAGGCAACAGCATTGACCCAGATGAACCCGAAATCGTGGAGTTGTCCATCCCTGCTTCTCCATCCGGAGACCCAGCCTGTCTCGGGATTAACGAGATGCCGCGCATAATTTTCTGACAGAGATTCCGCTATCTCTCTGCACCTTTCAGCGAGACTACTGTCACCGGCAATCCTGCATACGACTGAGGCGTTCTTCATCGCCCTGAACGACCATGCATTGACATAGGCATCAATGTGACCAAATCCAATTACGTCCATAGCGTTGGAACTCCATCGGTATGCCCCTGAATTTCCTGAAAGGGTTCTGCATATAATCATCCCTTCCTTTTCATCAAAATTACCGATGATTCTTTTAACTGCTGTGGAGATGCCCGGATAGACACCTTCTATCCATGTTCTGTCGCCAGTAAGTTGAAATATTCTGCCTGCCCCGGAGAGAAGTATGGGGTCTGAATCAAGATAGAGATTCCTGTGGTAGCCGTAACCGCCACCATCCATCAAAGCCCGTTCTATAGAGAATTTCACCATCTCTAAAGGACTTATCCCACCTGTTTTTGCAGTAAAAGCCGCAAAGTCAAAGGAAACATACTGATTCACGTGACAGTTGGTGGATATGGCATTATTGGAAAAACCTCCGAATTCCGGTCTGAAAGCAGAAAACCCGGCCGCCCAGCATCTTCTGATTCCATCAGAAAGTTCATCTTCTCTTTTCTCCGTATCAGGAAGAAGTATCCACGGCTTCATCTCAAAGACAGACCTTTCTGTCCCAGCAGGTATCAGCAGGGGCTTTTCCACCGTATCCTGCTCTGCAAGTACAAATGCAGTGGAACGCTTTGCGGACTCCCTGTAACTCTCAGTGTGAAACATCCCCCGGCCTTCTTTTTTTTCAACGAGAAGACACCCACCATCATCACCTGATATCAAAGCAGGAAGTTTAACAAAACCATTTCTACCTTCTCTCTCTAAGGGCGGGACGGCAACTCCTGTCATTCCTGCCTGCATATTCCAGACCAGACGCCAGGCCTCGCCCTCTATAACAGGGATATCTTTCCGGGCAGTCTGCTCAATCTCTGCCCTCACGGATTCACCTGTCACGGTAAATCTTGCATTAATCTTTATTCCGCATCCTGTATCAATATCCCTGTACTCTATAACATTGTTCTCAACCGATACCTCTCCTGTCATATTCTGGGCACAGAAGTCTCCGTAAGGCGTTATGTAAGAAGGCCCGTTATGGTCGGATGAACTGAAGTAAAGGCGGTTGTTAGGTGTATTCCCCTCTCCGAAATAGTCCCACGACAGGTACGTTATCACAGGCCTTACCATGGAAAATCCAATGGAAATCTTCCTGCCCTTAAATACTATTTCAAGAGGGTTTTTTGCATTAATGCTCATCCCTGCCGGAGCTGACGGCCTCAATACAGTCTTTTTAAGTCTCCTTTGGTAAAGAGGAAATAGATTCTCTCCAGCATCCTGTCCGTATGCCTTCAGACCTTGCAGAATCCCGAAGGGCACATTGAAGGGACCTCCGTTGCACTCGCCGTGGTTGGGCCAGACAGGATGTTCCCTGTCACATTCAACCCTGAGGCAATCAGTCACTACTCCTTTAAGGTCAATACTATAAGCAGGTTGTTCCTGCACTGCCCTGTCAAAAAATGCATCCATCTCCTCAATGGACATCTTTTGTGAGAGCCCCTTCCCTGAGAATCTGTCATTTCCCGGCAGATTTTTTTCCACAACTGGCTCCCATCTGTTATTTTTTTTATCAAGAACAGAGACAATGATGTGAGATGGATGTGTTGGAACACGCGGGACCCAACGTCCGGACAACCTTTGCTCTTTATTGACAGCGGCAAGTTCAAGTCTGGCCGCCCTGACCCTTCTCAAAAAACGCATATAGCAGACTGCAGTCTGGGAATAGATTTCCTTACCGAGTTCAGGATGAAGAACCTTCTTGCGTCCTGCGTGGAACACAGGATAATTTTTTAACTCAACCACTTCTTTACTGGACATATTAACCCTCAGGTTGTTTATGTAAAAACTGATAAGAGCATATCACAGATATCCATAATCTGTCTACTTTTCAGGGGTAAACAGGTCTTCAGGTAAAAGATTTGACAGAGCAGATAAGTTGTGATACAATCCAGATTGTAGATGATAACTATCAGATAAGGAAGAGGTTATGAAACCCAAGGTTGACAAAAAAAGCCCGTACCCGTTATATCTTCAGATAAAACAGATTCTGGAAAAGGCGATTGACGAGGACCGCATATCTCCAGATAGTCCTATTTCTGATGAGAGAACAATTGCAAAAATACAAAAGGTGGCAATCCCCACTGTAAACAGAGCGATTGACGAGTTGGTACAGGAAGGTATCCTGTACAGAATCCGCGGCAAGGGCACATTTGTTAAAAAGAGAGAGGGAAAGATAAACCACACCCTAATAGGCATTGCATTCACAGGCACATACAAAAATAATCCCTATCTTTCCAGTATCCTTATAAGTGCCGGCTGTGAGTTGGCTAAAAGAGAGTGTCCATCAAGACTATTCCATATAGATGAAGACAACGAAGGTTCCCTCCATTCCTTTCTTAACTCCGGAATCAATGGTCTGATACTTGCCAACAATACATCTCTACGGGTAATCCTCAAGATTAAAGAGTCAGGCATCCCATTTATCTGGCTGAATAATGATATTACAGGAGAGGACCTATACTGTGTTTCAACAGACCATTTTGCAGCCGCTTCAATAGGACTGGAACATCTCGCAAAACTGGGGCATAAGAGAATAGCAATCTTAAAGGGACCTGAAACAGGACGTTATTCAACAATAATAAAACAGGCTTACATATCATCGTTTGAACGGTTGGGACTCCTGTATGACGAGAATATCGTCAAGGAGTGTTTATGGGAGGATGCACAGACAGGGAGGAAAGCAGCGAGAGAACTAATGTCACTGCCGGATGCACCCACTGCCATTTTTGCGATTGATGACGTACTGGCAGCGAGTGCAATCGTAGAAATGTTGTCTATGGGTATTAAGGTCCCTGAGGATGTATCCGTAATCGGAACCGGGAATTTCGCCTCAGATGCCTTCAGTCCGGTGCCTCTCACAACGATTGACATACACATAGACAAGATGTCGTCTGCTGCCGTTAATATGTTGTTTAAACTTATTCAGAATAAAAGGATTGACAGTAAAAAGGTCGTTCTACAACCGACGCTTCTTATTAAAGAGTCCTGTAATTCAAAATCTGTAGTCAGGGATTTATGAATCCTTTTGAAATATTTTTATCACTGCCTTTTACCTGAGGAATAACTCCAAAGGGACAGGATAAAAAAAGGTGGATTTAGGAGGATGAAGAAAATGTCTATCCAAGAGAGAAGAGAGGCATCCGGGAAATCTGCATTTACATTAATAGAACTTCTTGTGGTAGTGGCCATCATAGCCATCCTTGCAGCGATGTTACTGCCGGCGCTGAGTAAGGCAAGAGAAAGAGCAAGACAGGCGGTCTGCATGAATAACCTGAAGCAGATAGGACTGGCAACTATTATGTACGCACAGGACTGGGACGGTTATATCTGGCCGAATAGAGAGAGTATAAATCCTGCGGCAGGAACCTACTGGTTCGGCTGGCCGGGCCCGGCTCTCACATACCTTGCACCATACATTGGGGCAAAAACAAATGCAGCGGCACAGAAGATTCTTATGTATGGATGCCCCAGTAACAGGTATAGAGGCCTTTCAAGCCACTACATGGCCAACAGATCCCTGATGGCGGCACTGACAACCGATACGTTTAAAAAGTTGAGCCGGATACAGTACCCTGCAAGCAAGATTTTTCTGGCAGAGGCGGCGGAGAGCGCCGGTATAAATCCCAGAACCGGGTTTAACTATACGCACTACCACTGGCTTGCCGAATATCACTCTGGAGGTCTTAACATTTTGTTTGCCGACGGTCACGTTGAGTGGATGATGAAGTCTGCTCTGGCAGGACCATATGGTATAAAGAGAGGCTGGTTGAATCCCGAAGAGTCTCCTTCTTATCTTTGATAACCAAAATACAGGGGGAAGGGATAAAAATGACAAAACTACTAAAAGGTTTTTTTTTACTGCCCATCATTACCTTTCTTTTCACGTCATGCACAGCAGAATATCGTACAGTTCATAACAAAGATGACATATCATCTAAGGGAGATATTACCTCTGTAACAATAGTTGACAACGGCACACCGACCGCCGTGATAGTTCTCTCTGAACAGCCAACGTGCAGTGCACAACTGGCCGCGGCAGAACTGCAGGAACACATACGGCTGATGACAGGGGCTGAACTTCCTTTAATTTCAGAAAAAGATGCCATACCATCAGGCAGCGTTCCGTTATACATTGGAGAAAGCGGACCTACCCGTCTTAAAGGGATTATCAGTTCTTCTATGTCACCACAGGAGTACGTTGTCAGGATTACTCCGGATGCCATCTATATGGTGGGACGTGACGACAGCGAATTTGGTCCCATAGACTATGAGAGACTTGGTGCATGGCAGGGATTCAGTCTTTACAGCCGTGTGGGCACACTTTACGCGGTATATGACTTCCTTGAAAAAAAATGCGGTGTCCGGTGGTATATGGTAACTGACATCGGAAGGGTTATCCCTGAGAGAAAAACCCTTCAGGTCAGTTTGCAGGACAAAAGGGTGCGTCTCTGGAGCAGTTACCGGCGTGTGGGAAGGGCAGGCTGGCCGGACCCGACAGATACAGGTGCTTTTGACCTGATGGGGGTCCGACGCTACAAAAAATATGCTGCCGCAAGGGATAACACCCTTTATGCGCTACGCACCCGCTATGGAGGAGAACCTTACGCAGTCAACCATTCCATCACAGGATACCATGAACGATTCGCAAAAGACCATCCTGACTGGTGGGTTGACGGGGTAGCGGGAAAGTCAAAACAACTCAGGTTTCACCACCCTGAGGTCGTAGCACAGGTTGCAACTGATGCTAAGGAGTACTTCAGCCATCCTTTTACGGAAAGACAGAGGGGAATAAAAGGGCAGTTTTCGGCAGCGGGGGACTACTTCGGTGTTGTACCTCTTGACAACCGTGACTATGGGGAGGAAGCGAAACCACCTTTACAGCCTGAAAGACGCATACTGGGGAAATCAGGCAGCGGCAGGGCAAGCAACTACATCTTTACCTGGGTAAATAACGTCGCCGCAGAGGTTGCAAAGGTCTATCCAGATGTATGGATTTCCACTATCGCATACGGCGATATGTTTATGCCGCCTGACTTCCCCATGGAACCCAATGTAGCGGTTTCAGTATGTATGGTAGACGGATGGGAAGAAGGTTTCGGCATGGATATGCTGAAAGAATGGCGTAAAAAGGTCAGCCGCCTTTCCACATGGAACTATCACTACTCATGGGGAAGATTCCCAATTTTAAGACCCGGGGAAATTGCACGTTATATAAGAACACTGAGGGAAATGGGCACATTCGGCTTTTTTATGGAGGTCGGCGACATGGGTCCTGCTATCTCACACATTGACTATACAGTTGCCACAAGGTCTCTTATAGACAGGGATGTTGATATAGAAAAAGTCCTTGATGAGTACTACAGACTCTTTTACGGCCCTGCGGAAAAACCCATGAGGGATTTCTGGACATCACTGCAGGAAACCTCGGCATACGTATATAAGGAAGAATTGTCAAGAAACTTATCATGGATAAAGGGTGCAACCGATGAACGTATTGCACTCTGGGAAAGACATCTTTCTGAGGCGCGCTCGCTCGCAGTCAAGGAACCCTACAGCACGCGGGTCAAGATAATCTCAGATGTCGTCATGGAAACTATCAAGAAGGAAGCAGCAGAACAGAAAAAAATTGCAGAGGTGCCGATACCTGTCATATACATACCGAAGGTCTCTCAACCTCCAGTAATTGACGGAAAAGATAACGATGCCATCTGGGAAAAATCTGCTGCAACAGCAGTCTTTACCGGTATGGGAGGAGAACCAATTGAGACCAAAACATACGCGCGGATAGCCTATGACGATGAGAACATTTATATGTGCATATATCTGGAAGAACCATCTATGGATAAACAGGTGCTCGTACACGTCACTCCGAGCGCCGGTATCTGTATGGACGACTCCGTTGAGATAAACATTGATTCTTCACCCAACACACCTGACTACCTGCAGGTTATGATGAATGCCGGTTCAGTTATGTGGCTCTGGTGGCGGCAAAAATATCCGCCAAACCTGACGCCTGACCTTGGAGTTGTCGGCAAAGCACAGCGGGGTGAAAAGGGATGGACGGCGGAGATAACCCTGCCGTTTGAAAAAATTTCAGAGCGGCCTCCGACTAAAGGCGAGGAGTGGAGACTGAATATAATGCGCAACCGTCTGGCAGGTGTAAAAGGACGGGCCCTGTCCATATGGTCTGCCACTTTTGCATCTTCATTCCACATTAAGGAACGCTTCGGCACCATAGTATTCGCAGGAGAAGGAGAACAGTAAAATGAAAAAGGGAATATGCATTGCAGCGTTGATGTTTTCTGCAGCCGCAATCTTTTCCGCCTCAGTATCCGGGCAGGAGCCAACGGACAAAGATGTCATCAATGTCAGAAACTTCGGGGCCAAAGGGGACGGGATAACAGACGACACATCTGCACTCCAGAATGCAATAGATGAGGCACTGAAATTAACAGGCGGGTTAAAACCCGATGTCAGGCATGAAAGAACAAAATATCCAGGCTATCCGCCCATAGTTGTTTACATACCGAGGGGAACCTATCTCGTAAAAAAAACCGTAAAGGTCCCTTTCGGGACATACAGTTGGAACAGGGCTCTCAGGATAACAGGGGAATCCGCAAAGATTAAAGCAGGCAGTGAAATGGAAACTGTACTTCACGTAAATACAGCCTCTCACATAACGATACAGGGACTTACGATGGATGCTGCCGGTCTGGCACAAAACGGCCTTACCGCATTCAAGATAAGCGGAAGGAACGGATTAATTGAAAGAGTGAATGTAACCGGTGCGTTGTCTCACGGAATAGTTTTGGACAAGTGCCAGGGTTCTGTTTTCAGAGGATGCAGTTCCAGCAACAACGGAGGTGACGGCTGGCACATAAAAAACTGTAATGCGGCAATCTTTGAAGGGTGTGCAGGTAACAATAACAAAGGCAACGGATTTACCGTGACAGCACCTGACTTCTCAGGCGGATGTATCATATCAGGTCTCTGGTCGGAAGGTAATAAAGGACACGGGATTGAGATAATGGAGAATGTCTCATCCCAGGTTGTTCTGAGAGACGGATGGCTGGAGGCGAACGGGAAAGACGGGGTAAGGGTGGCAGGCGTCAGTGCTTACCTTACCGGTCTGAACATCGCAGGAAATTTCCGCGACGACTCGAGAGAAGGTACCCCGAGACAGCCGTCTGAAAATGCTTCCATAAGGCTTACGAGAACTGCCGTGGGATGCTACGTATCAGGCAACCAGATAAGAGGCGGCGGGCTCAGAGGCGGACAGATACGCGTTGAAGGGAATCCTGAACTACACTACGTTACCGGCAACTTCAGAATCTACGCATCCCGTACCGTAGTTCCTGTGGGAATCTATACGGTTAAAGACCAGATTTGAAGACTTTAAAGAAAAATGTATAATGTCCTTTTAAATATAACCCTGTAGAAAAACCGTCATCACCACAAAAGGGAAAAACATATGGCGAAAAATGTTATGCAGATGCCCCCTATCAACATTATGCCAAAGGCGGGGGATGCCGCAAGGTACGGACTCAATCCAAACCCGCTGGCTGACCGTTCAGGTCTACGTCATCTCGGTATATTACCAACAACAACCAGCCTTAAGGTAGGGCAGTCCATCATCGGGGTCGGCTACGAGACACTGGACCGCGATACCTTCAATCCATCCCTGAGTTACAGGTGTATGCAGGAAACCGGCACCAAGTGGGCACGCCTGCAAACCGGCTGGCTGAAGTGTGAGAAAAAAAAAGGTGTGTATGACTTCTCATGGCTTGACAGAATCGTTGACTCATTGCTGGCCATCGGCATACAGCCATGGTTCAGCGTTGGCTTCGGCAACCCGCTGTATACCCCCGTAAAGGGATATGAGACATGGGAGGAAGACCACCCCGGCAAAGAGGTCCCGCACGCTGTCCGCGGTTATGTCGGCGAGGTTCCCCTGTACCACGGCAGGGAAGCAGTCAGAGGATGGGAGAACTACCTTACCGCGTTGACCAGGCACTTTACAGGAAGGGTAAAACACTATGAGATATGGAACGAGCCGAATACTGCACCGCTCGGCTTCTGGCGGACCTACAACCGCTACAGCAAATGTAACCGGAGTAACTTTGAAGCAAACTGTGCACGAGACTATGTGGAACTGGTAAAGGTCAGTGCACGCTCCATCCGTAAGGTTAATCCAAAAGCAGTTATTATCGGAGGTGCCATCTCACTTACACTGGACGCCTGCTTTTATATACGCAACCTGACTGAAAGTGGTATCACCAAGTATATTGATGCCCTGAGTTATCATCCATACGGGGGGAATCCTGAGTTCGGACTGCTTGAACGTTTTAACAACCTGCGTTCCGAACTTGATTCTCACAACGGTAAGCACATCACCATCTGGCAGGGCGAGGCAGGATATCCAACCAAACCACATGGGGTAGTCTGCAGCGGTAATGAATATGTGCAGGCAAAGTATTTAACCCGTCGTTTCGCTGCGGACTTCCGGTGCGGCGTGGAGATGTCTTCATACTTTATGGTAATGGACAAACAGGGTTACGACAAGAGCGGCATATGCGGTTACGGTGTGCTTGACACCCAGGGACATCCCAAACCTGCCTACACTGCTCTCCAGTCCATGGGCTACCTGTTTGATTCAGCGGAGAGAGCAGAGA
>CAYOYL010000130.1:0-3666 GCA_964408175.1 uncultured bacterium | reverse complement strand
CCGTTGACCGAAGCCCGAAGGGCAAGAAGCTTGCCCCCTGCCTAAAAGTGTCGTGTAACGAAAATACAGCAAAAGTAAAGAAATTTATGAGACACGACAATAGATATTATGTCTTTTCCCCTGCCTATATTCTTGATTGTAGGTTGTGCAACTTTACGTATTTAACTACTACGAATGCCAGCAATGTATTTGCTAATGCCGCAGCAAGGAAAGGTATGCGCAGATTTATCGCGCTGGCAATAGCACCACCGAGAAACGGCCCCAACGCAAGCGCTAACATACTGAACGATGAGGCCAACCCGTATGCCTTACCCATACAGTTCTTATTTATCGTCCTTTGAATCATGGCATTAGCAGCAGGGAACATTCCTGCAACGCTCAGACCGAATAATATCCGTGCTGCAAAAAGCATTACCAAAGAAAATGCAAAGAAATGACCCAATGAAGCAACCGCCGCCGATATACAGCACCATGTTAAAACTTTTTTATGGTTTGTCCTGTCTCCCAGATGTCCCAGTACGCCGGAAGAGAGTGCTCCTGCCAGGGCTGCCGCCGCGAGAACCGAACCGGTAATACTGTTCAGATTTTCGGCCGAGGGGGCAATTTCTTTTACAATCAGGGGAAAAGAGGGGTTTATAATGGTATTGCTAAGCCGAACGCTGAACATAATAAAAACCGCAATTATAAATCCCTGTACAGCAAGTATCTCTTTGAATCTCATCGGCTGTTCGTCACTGTTTTTATCGGGAGGAGTAAAATTTTCCTTTACCATTGTTAATACAAAAAAACCTCCGAGAAAGGTAATAAGCGCGCCTGCCCGGAAGGCTGCACGGTAGCCGTACATATCTGCAACCATGCCGCCGAACAATGGCCCGATGGCCGTTCCTATGAAGACCGCAGCCTGCATCATACCCAGCGTAAATCCGCTTCTTTCCTGTGGAGTAACACTGGCAACCAGGGCCACACTTGCGGAAACCGTCCCGGTAAAAACTCCCTGTAGAAGACGGAATGTAACAAGCTGTCCTACAGTACGCACTAGGGACATAAGCAGCAAAATGAATGCACCTCCGAACATTGACCTGCAGACCATGACTTTTCTTCCGTAACGGTCAGCCAGTATCCCCCATATGGGAGCAAAGATGCATAACGTTACCCCATGTGCCCCAAGAACGATGCCTGACCAGAATGCCTGCTGTCCAATCTCCCGAACGCCCAGTTCAGAGATAAAGAAGGGAAGAAAGGGCATAGCAAACGAGAATCCGACGGTTGTCAGTACCTGTGCCACAAAGGATGCAAAGAAAGTTTTTTTCCACATTTTTCTGATACTTGATTAAAAGAGTTGAGCCGTTTAAAAATACATTACCGCATCTGCTTTATGGTGTTCACCATCCAGTTATTTTGCCTTTATCCATTACCATGATAACCCTTCCGAAAGGAGGAACACCATTATGAAAAAGAGCGTTTAGTTGGGGACAGTGTAACACAAGAAAAAGCGATTTGGCAACAGGTCATTTTAATGTTTATTCGATATCCTGTATGTCAAACAGCAACCTGTTCACACCCTTAAACACTTCTGCAATTTCGGAATTTCAAACGGGAGCATTGCTAAAAATAATAGTTCTGGCAGAAGGTAAAGTGCCATTACTTGACGGAAAAGATGTATGCGTTTAAAATGTGGGAGGTAATCAGAGTCTCTGACTGAAATTGTTTTTTTTTGAAAACTTAATGGAGAATATCGTACATTTACAGTTTTAAACCGTGGTTGTTAATAACTTATCTTTTTAAAAGAAGTATTAAAATGGACATACAGGATACCATAGGCTATAAAACAAAAAAGATTTTACCGGTTATTGACGATAGAAAATTCTGGGACAGTCTGCAAAAATCTGAAAGGTTCAAACCGCTTGCAGCACATCTACTTAAAGATGCAATAGAATCTGCGTCTGCTGATATACCCCACCTAAAAGCAAACTGGTTCCTCCAGTTTGAAAGAACAGGCAACAGGTCATTTTTTCAAGAAAAAGTTTTTAAAAGAAGAAAACTTTTTGATAGTCTCGTCATATCTGAGTGCATTGAAAATAAAGGCAGGTTCCTCAACGCCATAACAGATTATATCTGGGCAACCTGTGAAGAAAGCACATGGACGCTGCCCGCCCATGAAAAATCTGCTCATTCTTACGGGAAGGGACTGCCTGACATTGAAAAACCCACTGTTGCTCTCTTTTCAGCTGCAACAGCAATGGAACTTTCTATAGCACACCACATCCTTGGAGAAAAGATTCATATAATGTGCAGAAAAAGGATAGAACGCGAGGTTAAGAAAAGAATTATTGAACCGTTTCTTACACGCGATTTCGGGTGGATGAAGAGCAACAACAACTGGAATTCTGTATGCAACAACTCAGTTCTCTGGTCAGCCATACTGCTTCTGGATGATAAACAAAAAGTGTTCCGCATTATAAACAGGGTTCTGAAGAGTCTGCCGTTATATATCGGCGGGTTTGATACCGATGGCGGCACAAGCGAAGGCATAAACTACTGGAACTATGGGTTTTCAAGATACATTATGGCAGCATATATTCTTGAAAGGTATACCCGTGGTGAAATAAACCTCTTTAACGACCCGCTATTAAAGAAAATAGCACGTTTCCCTTTGTACGTTGAACTAAGCCCCAGCTATTTTATCAATTTTGCTGATGCTACTTCACATACAAACATTGACCAGTCACTCCTGTTGTTGCTTTCCAAGAAACTAAGGATTCCAGAACTCAGTGCTTTCGCAGAACATTTCAGCCAGTCTCTTTCTCTGCTCAACCTTTATCAGATAGAAGAAACCCTGAAAACAAGACCCAGGACTCCTCGCAGGTCACTATATAAAAAGAGGTTCTACTTTGAGGGAATGGAGTGGCTGGTATCAAGAAAGAACCCTGAGGATAGAAATGGACTTGTTTTTGCGGCAAAGTGCGGGAACAACGGTGAGATGCATAATCACAATGACGTAGGCAGTTTTATCCTGCACTACGAAGGTGAAACGTTTATCTCTGATACAGGCGCACCTGTTTATAAAAAACAGACCTTCAGTGAACACCGGTATGAGTTATTCCCCTGCTCTTCAGCCGGTCATTCTGTACCTGTAATCAACGGGTTTCTTCAGGGTCCCGGAATCAAATACGAAGGCAGGGTTTTAGAAAACTTGTACGGTATCAAACAGGACACATTTAAAATGGACATCTGCAGAGCATATCCTGAAAATTCAGGTCTAACACACCTCATAAGAACCTTTATTTTTGAGAGGGAAGGAAAGGGGCAACTTCGCCTGAAAGATGAATTTTTGTTTAAAAAGCCCTCATCCATACAGGAGATTTTTATTACCTTTCTTGACATAAAAAAATCAGGTAAAGAAGGGGTTATCATACAGGGCAAAAAAGGAAGTCTTAAAATAAAATGTGAGCAAAAAAATGTTGGGGTAAAAATTGAAAAAATTTCAACAAAGAAAATCGAAATAAGAGAAGACGTCACTCTTACAGGGGAAAAAACGAGATACTTAAATAGAATAATCTATGCACCTGTTGGGAAAAACCGAAGATTTTCTTTTGATTTTCAATTCATTCCCTCTTATCATTTCTTCAGAAAGAGACGGCGGTAAAAGGCAAACTCCCTCTTTAA
>CAYOYL010000129.1:0-4762 GCA_964408175.1 uncultured bacterium | reverse complement strand
ACCGAGCTTGATTAGCCTTTCACTCCTATCCACAGTTCATCCAAGGTCTTTGCAACGACCACTGGTTCGGACCTTCTTCACTTTTTACAGCGAATTCATCCTGACCATGGATAGATCGCCCGGTTTCGGGTCTATTGACTGCAACTGATGGGCCCATTTAAGACCACTCGCTTTCGCTTCGGCTCCTCCGCTGAAGCGGATTAACCTTGCTACAGCCAATAACTTGCCGGCTCATTCTTCAATAGGCACGCCGTCATCCGTCCGAAGACGGACTCCGACTGCTTGTAGGCACACGGTTTCAGGTTCTATTTCACTCCCCTTCCGGGGTTCTTTTCACCTTTCCCTCGCGGTACTTGTACACTATCGGTCGAAACCTTGTATTTAGCCTTGGGAGGTGGTCCTCCCGGTTTCCTACGGAGCTTCACGGTACCTCCGTAGTACTCAGGAATCTAACACAGGCTCTCTCGGAACTTCGTTTACAGGACTTTCACCTTCTATGGTTCACCTTTCCAGGTCATTCAACTATCCCGAAAGACTTTTAAACCTGTTGAGAGGGTAGGTCCTCTCATGCCAGACCCTACAACACCGCATAATGAACGCACCTACGCTATTACCATTACACAGTTTGGGCTCTTCCCCTTTCGCTCGCCGCTACTAAGGGAATAAAGTTTTTTCTCTTTTCCTCGGGGTACTTAGATGGTTCAGTTCCCCCGGTTCGCTTTCGCCTTGCGGCGAATATCCACATATTACTGCAGATAGGTTGCCCCATTCGGGTATCCCCGGATCAAAGGTTGCTTGCACCTACCCGGGGCTTCTCGCAGCTTGCCACGCCCTTCATCGCCAGGTTTCGCCAAGGCATCCACCACGTGCCCTTTCTAGCTTGACCATAAATTGTTATACCGATTTTAGAAATCTAAACCGGTAAATTTTCAATGAACGAAAAAACACTCAATATTTAAAAAGGGCAATCAATTCTTTTTCCCTTTTTTGAGTTATTATACTCTTTTATTTTTCTATTGTCAAGGGTTAGATATTACCTTTTTAAAAACACTCTGTCAAGAGATACTTGAAATAGACAATAATTTCTCAAAACTAAATTTGACAGTTTGTGAAGATGCGTGATAAGGTTACAAATAGGATTTAAAGTGAACCTCAATCTGATTTGGGGATGGGGTAGGAACAGGTCTGCAAATAAACCAACGTGGTCCACTGAATATTTATGAACAAAGTGAAAAAAACAATAATACATGTGGATATGGATGCTTACTTTGCTTCAGTAGAACAGGCCGAAAATCCTTTACTCAAGGGGAAACCCGTAATTGTATGCGGCAACCCGAAAACAAGAACAGTTGTAGCTGCCTGTTCCTATGAAGCAAAGGGATATGGAGTGAAGTCGGGTATGGGTATGGCAGAAGCACTTTCTCTCTGCCCCCCGGCAACAGTTGTATCTGCACGTCATACCAGATATGTAGAGATATCTGAAAAAATTTTTACGGCTGTAGGGAGTGTTACAGAAAATATTGAGAAGTACTCCATAGACGAAGCTTTCGTTGACGTGACAGACATAATCAACCTTTACAATGGTGTTTACAATATCTGCAAAGAGATAAAAACAAGGATAAAAAAAGAGACATCCCTTCCATCTTCCTGTGGAGCCGGTCATAACAAACTGATAGCCAAGATATCTTCGTCTTTTGCAAAACCGGATGGGATAAGAATCATAGAAGAATATGAGGTTGAAAACTTTATGGAAAATTTACCGATAGAGAAACTACCCGGTGTAGGCCAGAAATTGAGTAATAAATTACAGGATATGGGTATTACCCTGTGTGGAGATATAAAAAGAATCGGTAAGGATTTCTTCATCAAAAGGTTTGGAGTCGTTGGGGAAAAGATATACTATTCTGCCTGCGGGATTGATGAAAGTTCTGTTGTAACAACAATCCCTGAACCAAAATCAATTGCAAATTTTCATACCATGCCTTATGACGTTTTTACTAAAGAAACAATAAACCGCCTTTTCTTCAGGTTGTGTGAACAGGTGGCAAAGAGGATGAGAGACGAGAATTATCATGGGAATTACTGTATGGTTACCCTGAGATTTGCAGATTTTTCAGAGACAACCAGGAGAAAAAAATTTAGTGATATCCCTGCAGATGGGAAAAAGATTTCCTGCCTTGTTGCAGAAATCTTAAATGCGATGGAGATAAAAATAGGAATAAGGATGCTGGGTGTAACAATCGGAGGACTTTTCCATCCGGACTACAGTTATCTGTTCCCTGAAAAAAGGGAGATAATTTCCTTTGTAGCAGATGAAATAAATGAGCGATTTGGTAACAATACTATCATACCTGCGGACCTGCTCACAGTGAAAAAATGAGAACCAGGTCCGTTACTTTTCTGGCAAAGGAATGGAGATATATGTTGGAACAAGCGGATGGTTCTATGAGTGGAATGAAAATAAGAGTTTTGACTGGTATCTCAGCCATTCAAATCTTAACACAGTGGAGTTAAACGCCTCTTTTTATAGATTCCCTTTTCCAAACCAGATAAAAAGATGGGCAGAAAAAAGTGGGGATATCAGGTTTTCAGTGAAGGTTCACAGAAAAATTACCCATATCTTAAGACTTAAAGAGGAGAGCAGACAGGTCTATCTTGATTTTAAGAGGTTGTTCTTACCTCTTGAAGAGAAAATTGATTTTTATCTTTTTCAGATGCCTCCTTCATTTTCAACAAGGTTTATGGCAGACAGGGTAAAAGAATTTTTTGGAGACGAAGAAGGTAAAGAGAAAATATCTATAGAATTCAGAAATTCAGACTGGTTTAAAGAGAAATCTGTGAAAGAGGTGGAGAAACTCGGGATTGCCTTTGTCAGTGTTGACAGCCCTGATGCAAAATCATTCATTGTAAAAACGAACGGAGTCATATACTTAAGACTTCACGGAAGAACAGGATGGTACAGCCATAACTACAAAAAAGAAGAACTTGAAGATATTGCGGGAAAAATTGCAAGATTGAAACCCGAAAGAGTTTATGCATATTTTAACAACAATCACAATATGCTCTCAAATGCGAGAAGATTCTATGAAATACTTAAAACCCTCACGGGATAGTAATCCTTTTCTCTTTTTTCATTCCCCCAGATTAAATGCTTTGATTTTCAATATCCTGCCAAGCATCTCAATCTCATCAGCAAAATCGCCATAGACAATTACCTGATGGTGGCCAAAACTCTCTTTTCCTATCCTTTTTGCATCTTTTACTTTTATGCCTATACTTGTCCTGCAGTGGGTGGTATCTTCTGTCCATAGAATATTACCTCTGCTGTACCAGATGTTTTTTGCCTTTCTGTCTATCCCGCTTACAGTTACCTCCTGTCCCTTTTTCAGTTTTATAAATCCAGTAAGTCCCTTTTTAGACGCATGGAAGTCTCTTAACTGCATCTTTTCCTTCACATCCCCCATTGAAGGAGGGACAACGTCATGGTTTATAACTATCACGTTATCCTCTATATCCCTATGTGTGGCGTTACAGAACAGATTGCCCATTAATGCCGGCTCCCCTGACAGTCCCATCAGTATACTCATCGTTAAGAGCGCAGATGTATCGCCCTCACATCCGGAAGGGATGCCTTCGTCTGCCAGAATCCCGAACGAATAACACGGTACAAGTTCTACATCAGGCAGGAAGGCACAGTCTACCGTCAAAGCGTTGGCATTGTATTCACTTAACAGATTTTTCAAGCCTATATAAGTCCTTGCATATCTATTCAGTTTTTCACCTCTTCCATCAAGAACTTCTGCATCTTTCTTCCACGAATTTGCTATTTTTTCACTCTCTTCATCACCTGCTTTACTGATTGCCTTTGATAGGTCGTCAAAGTTAAGGTGTATGAACTGAGTGCCAAATCTCTCCTCTAAATCCGCAAAATCAAAGTTTGCATCTCTCACGCTGTTTGAAGGAATATCACCAATGTATAAGGCCTTCATTTCCCTTATAAACGTATACGCCCTCAGTGCCCTTATTATTTTTTTTACATCCCCGGAACTGAACGGAATAAAATATACCCCTCCTGTATCTTCTGCTGTTTCTTTTATAAATCTTCCACCCCATCCGTAACCCCAGTTATCCCACAAAGGTAAAACGACCTTACCCCTCTTAAATATTCCTGCTGTTAATCCAAAATCATAACCGGATACAATGTAAGCAGATACATCTCCTGGAAGTCTATCAACATCACTCATCTTTTCAACATCTTGAGAAGGGAGAACCTGCAGAAAATCATAAACTTCAGATAATTTTTCAATGCTCACGTCCTCTTCAGGTAACTCTTTTATTCTTTCTACATTCCTTGGTTTTTTGGGACCCCTTATCCATGTCTCTGCTACCAGCACCGGGAGACTGGCAATGTCTTTTCCTCTATGTCCCACTCTTACGGGCTGTACTCTTACTTTTACACTCATTTTTTCCTCCGTACCTTTAGGTCGGTACTGTCAAACTTGGCTATGCTTTTGTTTCTTTCCTTTTTACCTCTCCCTTGAGGGGAGAGGGGTACCGATGCGATAAAGTTTCACCTTGTTCGCCTCCCCCTTTGAGGGGGGAGGCAGACACTCTGTTTCTATTAGAGTGTGGTGGGGGTGAAATATACCTCCCACTTTACCTCTATAACATCCTGTTTCCTATAAATTGAGTGTTGTCCGCCATCCGCTTCTATTATCAATTCCCCTTACAGGCTGCCAATTAATTTATTGCGTCTGTATTA
>CAYOYL010000128.1:0-2199 GCA_964408175.1 uncultured bacterium | reverse complement strand
AACCATCTTCTGGAACGGACCTATGGGGATATATGAGATAGAAGCATTTGCAAAGGGAACCAAAGAACTTGCAAAGGCGATTGGAGAGACTGAAGCATTCTCTGTTATTGGTGGAGGAGATTCCATTGCTGCGGTCAACAGTGCAGGAGTCGCCGACAAAATATCACATATCTGCACCGGAGGCGGAGCATCGCTTGAATTCCTTGAAAAAGGAATCCTGCCTGGCATAGAGGTGCTGAAAAGATAAATTATAACCTCTCACTATTCAGATTTAGAGAAGAGTAGGGGAAAAGGAGCACAGGTAATGAGAAAAAGTTTGATTGCTGGAAACTGGAAAATGTATAAAACCCCGAAGGAATCGGTAGAATTCGTAAGGTCTCTTATTGAGAATATTAAAAACTACGAGGACAGAGATGCTTTAGTATGTCCGCCGTTTACCTCATTGTCCGCGGTCTCCGAAATTCTGTCAAAAGATAAATCCATAAGACTGGGGGCACAGAATGTACACTTTGAAGATGATGGGGCTTTTACCGGAGAGATTTCAACCAAAATGCTTGCGGACACTGGCGTGGAATATGTTATCTGCGGACACTCTGAGAGACGAAACATCTTCGGTGAAAATAATGAAACAGTGAATAAGAAGGTTAAAAAAACAGCAGATGCTGGAATGAAACCCATACTGTGCATCGGTGAAAAAATTGAAGAGCGGGAGAGAGGAAAGACCTTTGATGTTATCAATGCACAGTTAAGAGAATCCCTTGAAGGTTTTGAAAGAAGCGAACTACTGGTTATTGCCTATGAACCTGTATGGGCAATAGGAACAGGGAAGACAGCAACCCCTGAACAGGCTGAGGAGGTACACCGGTATATAAGAGGCCTGTTAGAAAAATTCTTCAACAAAAACATTTCAGAGGAGATAAAAATACTTTACGGGGGCAGTGTAAAACCCGAAAATATAGACCATATCATGAAGCAGGAAGATATTGACGGGGTTCTCGTGGGAGGTGCCAGTTTAAAGGTTGACTCATTCTGCAGAATAGTAGGCTATAAATAGGGATAGGGGGAAAAACAATGTATCTATTTTTACTCATTTTTCATATATTCGTTTCGGTTCTGCTTATAGCAGCAGTACTATTGCAATCTGGAAAAGGGTCCTCTCTTTCAAACATATTTGGAGGTGGGGGAATGGAAACGGTTTTCGGTGCGGAAACATCAGTAATTTTAAACAGGATAACCTCCATACTGGCAATCCTCTTTATGGTAAATTCAATCCTGCTTGCCACCCTGCCGGGTAAATTGACAACAAGGAGCATTCTGAAAGAAGAGGTTCAGAAAGAACAACCTGCTATACCTCCAGTTCCACTGATACCCCCTGAAGAATAAAAGATACGTAACTCAACAATGGATAAATTGATAGAACTACCACCGAGAGGCACGGTGGTTTTTGCAGGCGATACGCATGGAGATTATAAAAGCAGTAGGATAGTCGTAAAAAACTTTATCAATAAGAGAGACCACTACGTTGTTTTCCTCGGCGATTACATTGACAGAGGTTCACAGTCAAGAGAAAATATTGAGTTCCTGATTAAAACACAAGAAACACATAAGAATCTTATACTTCTGGCAGGTAACCATGAGATGCATCCTGTGGTAGAGTGCAGCCCATCCGACTTCTGGGACTCCCTTACGAAAGAGGAATTTGACCACTACAAAAAAATATTTCTGGAACTGCCTCTCGCGGTTTCGGGTAACGGTTTCATGGCCTTACACGGAGCACTCCCGGAAATAACCAGGATTCAGGATATAAACAAAATCACTCCTGCTGATGAAAACTGGTTTAGACTCATTTGGGGAGACTTCAGGGATAAAGAGGATGAATACTGTGGTAACTTTCTCGGCAGACCAAAATTCGGAAAAGCCTATTTTGAGAAGATAATGCAGCGTATTGGTAAAAATGTCCTGATAAGAGGGCATGACCCTACAGCACCGGAAAGGATGTTTGAAAATAGATGTCTCACTCTCTTCACTTCATCCTCCTATGGTCCGAACAAAAAAAAGATTGGCATATGCAAGATGGAAAAAGAAATAAAAAGTATTGATGATATAGAGATAATATCACTTGATATGCAGGAGATTGCAATATGAGATTACATAACTTCGGAGGTTATAAACTTGACACGGTCATAGGCGGCGGGATGT
>CAYOYL010000127.1:0-2610 GCA_964408175.1 uncultured bacterium | reverse complement strand
TAGGATTATACCTAAATTTTGCACGGGTGTCAAGACTTATTTAAAAAGGATTGTTTTGGTAGGTGGATACTACTCTGTAGCCTTAATCAGAAATTATTGTTCCCAATGAAAATGAACAAAAAATTGCCTTCTGTCCTGATACTGCTTACGTCTCTTACCCCCTTGATTCTTATTCCCACCCTGAACGACCCGACCAGACTACCCAAACTGGTATGGATTTTCATCCTCACCGCTTTACTGCTTACCTTCAATATTCGGGAGAGACTGTTCAGCAGTCGCAATACCTTCATACTTCCTGTTCTGCTCATACTACTGTGGAATCTCGTATCAATACACAGAAGTACCAATGTCTATGAGAGTATCAATGCTGTTGTCATACTGCTCTTATTTATTACCTTCTATCTTACAATGGAAAACCTGCTGACCCGGAAGACCGTGCGAATAGAAACTTTCCTCAACTACATTCTCCTTGTATCAGCCATAGTATCCATTTATGGTATCCTCCAGATTACCGGATGGGACTTCCTTCATTGGGAACTTAAACACAGCCCGTTAAGCACCCTTGGAAGAAGAAATTTTGCCGCGGAATACCTTGTAATGATAATCCCCTATCTTTATTATCTTATCTACTCAACGAAACAGAGAAGCAAGAGAATCCTTGCCATACTTCTACTTTTTCTGTTCATAACACACCTCGGCTTTACATTTACCAGAGCAAGTTATATTGCATTCTTCTTCTCCTCCCTGTTTTTCATTCTAACCGTCATGAATAAAAGGAGAACGGTGGGACTAAAGATATCTGTTGTTTTGCTGATACTATTAACCCTGACGCGGCCATCATTTTCATCATCAACCACATTTCAGCCCGGTACGGTCAAAAGCCGTCTTCTTATATGGAATATTACCTTCAAAATGATAGCGGATAGTCCTGTTTTTGGAGTGGGTTTGGGCAATTTCAGCATTCTCTATTCTCACTATGCAGTTGGAGAAACTGCTGCAGTGCGCGGAAAGTCAATCAACATCGGGAATGTCCACAACGATTATCTTGAAACATCTGCTGAAACTGGCATCCCCGGACTGTTGCTGTTTTTATATCTGTTGTTTACTGCGGCTAAGACCGCTTTTGTTCTATATAAAAAATCCGGCAGGAATGAAAAACTTCTTATTGCTGGTATCGCCGCCTCTGTAGTTGCAATATCTTTCAATGCACTCGCCTCGTTCCCTTTTAAAAATCCTTCCACATCTCTCCTTTTCTGGGCAAACCTTGCTTTTCTCGGTGCTATGTACAGGAAAGAAAAACAGGTAACGATAAAAGTTCCACATCAGATATTAGGTGTATACCTTGTAATATTCTTATTGACAGGACTGACACTTTCCTACAGAGCAATTCTCTCCAGCAGTTATATGTTCAAGGCAAAAAACTCAGGAGGACTGGACTCTTTGAAATTTGCAGAAGTTGCTATAAGATACAACCCTCTTTCTTTTGAAAGTTTTCACTATGCAGGGACTGTAAATATGAACATGGGAAATTATGAAAAAGCGTATGACTATCTGATAAAGGCTAAAAAGATGCATCCCTATTTTGACTCAATTCACAACAATCTCGGAATGGTCTATCTTTTTACAGGACATCCTGAAGAAGCCGAACAATCTTTCCTTACGGCTTTAAGGTTAAATCCTGAGAGCCCAGAGTTTAACAACAACCTTGGTTTTCTCTATGTAAACACAGGAAGGCCCGAGCAGTCAATCAGGTATCTCCATAAAGCGATTTCATTGAAACAGGATTTTTACCTTGCCCATTTCAGTCTGGGAATGGCTTATTACCTGAAGAACGACCAAAAAGAGGCTGAGAAGTATTTCAGAAAAACGATTGAGATAAACCCTTCTTTCCAGCCCGCCCGTGAATACCTCAAAAAACTTAAAACTTCAAACTTTTAAACCTAAGTAAATTGTCACTGCAAGGCGGAACGCTCTCCCATTTAGATATATCCCCATTTGCCTTTATTCAAAATCAGAGGTAATATATAGGACCAGATGTTCATATATAGTTTACCTGCGGTCTGTAAACCATAATGAATAAAAATTTTAAAACGGCTCTCCTCCTGTTGCTTTCTCTGACACCGCTGGTTATACTCAGGGGAATCAACAATCCGTTTGACCTGCCCAAACTTGTCTGGATATTTATTGCAACCTTTCTCCTGTTGAACATTAACATAAAAGAAAAACTTTTCAGCATGAGGAACACATTTATTCTCCCTGCCTTACTCATCCTGTTCTGGAACTTATTTACACTTCAGAGATGTATCAATGTATATGCAGGGATGTATGCCATCCTGATACTTCTTCTGTTTATTACCCTCTACGCATCCCTCGAGAACCTTATTGCACAGGATACAGGCAGGATAAAAACCTTCTTCAATTATATCCTTATAGTATCTGTGGTTATTTCGTTATATGGAATCCTTCAGGTCGCAGGGATTGACCCTTTGCGATGGACATTTAAAAACACTCCACTTAGCACTCTCGGAAGAAGAAACTTTGCCGGTGAATATCTTGTGATGATAATCCCATACCTGTATTCTCTCATCGCGTTAAAAGACAAAAAAAAGG
>CAYOYL010000126.1:0-4679 GCA_964408175.1 uncultured bacterium | reverse complement strand
TCTAAAGGATGCCACCATAACTGAAATATAATCTACAACTCATTTTATGCTTATCAGTCTTACAGGCCCTATGAGTCCTGATGGAAGTATCTTCCATCCCCTTGCATCAAAAGGTTTATATCTTATGTTGACAAAATTTATGTCCTCAAAAATTCTCCATCTTATCTTCTGCCTGTCCATATACCTGATTCTATTGGCTGCCAAGTTTGTTACTTCTACTTCAAGCAGATTATCTTTTGCTTTGACATCCTTAAGTATGGTTTTGAATGTGGGTCCTATCAGGGTTTCAGTCTCTTTGCCGTTCAGGCGTATGCGGGCGCTTGAGTATACCTCCCCCAGGTCTATCTCCCAGTTATTTCCATATACAGGCCTGTCAAACCTGATGCGGTAGAGAGCAGTTCCTGCAAACCTTTCTTCAACCTCACCGCGCTCTGTCCAGGAGGAAAGTCTATCAGTCTTGTAAGATTTCGGCAGTGTAGGCCCTCCTTCTATAAACTCAACCTCCCATATCCCTTGAATCTTATATCTCCGGTCTCTTTCTGTATATCTCCATCCTTTTGTATATTTATCATCGCTGTCTGATGTCCGTAAGATTAACGAGGCACCGGGGTGAATCTGAATACGTATCTTACAGGTATCTGACCTGTCTGTCTGTGAAAACCCTGTTGTTCCTGACATCGGGTCCATAATCATGGCCGACCTGCAGGGTACTGTAAGGGTTATCCATTCATCAACAGTCTTAGTTCCCTGGTTTGCTATGAAATAATAATATTTCTCTCTGCATTTCCGTCTTATAAACATCAGATTTGGGATATCCATAAGAGACTCACGCTGGATTTTTGCACTGGAAAGGGCAGATTCAGTGTTTCCGTACACCCTGACCCCTTTCATCAGTTTATTAAGATGTTTCTGTCGCTTTTCAAACTGGAAGAGTCCTGGTACGTTAGACGGAGCAGGTGAGATGAAAAGAACCTTTCCACCCTGTTTAGAAAGGCCTATCAGGTTCTCAAGCGTTTCAACAGGCAAAAATCTACAGGGTGGTATGAGAAGAGTTTTATATCTATTTCCCCCTTCACTAACAATTGTTTTGTTTAAAACCTTCAACTTAGCAATATGGTTGTCCGATATATAATCAAATCCATATCCCTTTTTCCACAGGTAACGGTATGTGTCAATCGCTTGTAACTCTTTAAGCCAGTAACCATCAATTGTTAACATTTCTCCTAACTCACGTTTGCCGTTGTGTAAAACATCATGTATGGGGAAGTAAACAAGCAGGTCATTATCAGACCTTCCCTTTTGCAGGACTGATTGACAGCGGGCAACATACCTGTTCAGGGTTGGGAAATCACGCCAGATGGTATTCTGAGGATTAATCTGTGTGGATGCATAAAAAAGCCAGCCAGGCCATTTGACTTCAGGAGGTGAATATGCTGTACCCTGATAGATAATATGATTTATCCCCGAAACGAAGAGATTATCTACAAGCAATCTCAGGTCAGATAAACTGACATTGAAGTGCTCCTTCAGCCATGTCCCTGTTTCCGAAGAGACAAGAGTTTTTCCTGTAACATTTGCTGATGATGAAGCAAACTTTGATAAAAGAGGGGTATCGGTGGTTACCTCTCTAAATACCTCAGTCTCAGGAATATCCACTGCCCCATAGATGTCCAAGAGGTTACCAGGTGAACCATGTGCCTGATTCCTTGTAAGGTGTCCCAGTTTATGGCTCCATCTGACCCAGGGGATGATAAAGTTTTTAAGTATCATCTCTGCCAGTGTAATCTGATAGTCATATTTTACACGGGCATAAATTTCCTCATTGCAATTTCCGGCAAGTTGGTCTATATGTTTTCTTATATCATACCCGCGTGCCTTACAGAAAAAGTCAAATAATTCATAAGAGGTGTTTGATGCATATTCCCACGAATCATGAAACTGTGCTCTGATGCCGATGTCCTTTAAAAAAGGGGTATAAAAGTCAATGACCTTTTGGAAGGAATCTCTACTGAATGGATTAAATGCTTTTCCTTTTCCTCCAGAACCTGCCCGTTTGACATTATCACCTGAAGGCCTGATAGTTAATGTATATCCCTTGTCACTTTTTTCAATAAACAGTTTTGCTCCAGCGAATCTATCGGTAATGAACCTCCCGCCAGTGCGCCATCCACTTCCGAGTGGTGTATCCACCTTCATACCGAGTTTTCTCGCCTCATTAAGTGTATGTTTGAACATATTCAGCCATCTGGGTGACATATATTGGATATTGTGTTTTTCCTGTCCTTTTACACCATATGTACTGGTAAGTTCAACTCCGCCTATGCCTGCCTTGTGGTAGGTCTGAAGAAGGTTGGTGATGGTTTTTTTGTTAACTGCGGAGCCTGGCCACCACCAGCGTACCCATGGAGAATTCTCTGCATTTTGTTCAGGCCATATCTTTTCTTTGGTCCGTTTGTCTCCTGTGGCTCGGGATGGATAGGACATATTTATCATCGCTCCTTTACAGACTGTTATTGTTGGTGTTTTCTGTTTGATTATACATTGTATAACTGGTCGTCTCAAATTTTTTAATTGGTTCATTGACATATTTTGGTTGTGCGATAAGATTTTAAAAAGGGGACAGGCTACTTTTTGTTCTTAAATTATGACAGGGGAAAAACTCTGATTGCCTTTTGAAATTGTCCCAATCTGTATATTAAATATGGAAAAAGTAGCCTGTCCCCTTTTCTAAAAAATAGGAGGGACTAAAATGGTTAAGATGGTAGTGATTTTGTCAGCAACAAGGAATGCATGGGGTTACCTTTTTAAAGAAGAAGAGAGAGAAAGGGAGATTAAGAGGTTCAGAAAAGAGTTAGATAAAATCTATGAAGGTCTACCTGAAGACCTGAAGGTTGAAGTACATTCTTTTACGGATGCATCCAGGGAGACAGAGTTTGTTAATTCGTTAGGCACTGAAGACCCTGTGGTTTATTGTGCCCTTTCTTTTGGAACTCCGGGTCTGGATATACTGCTTGAGAAGAAAATTCCTATAATATTCTATCAGCAGATGTACGCAGGTCATACATGGAATATTAAGGAGATAAGAAGGGATAATGTAATACTGCTTATGGGCAGTGAGATAAAAGACCTGACCCCAAAAATCAGGGTTCTTTATGCCTACAGGATGTATCTGGGGATGGAGGCTCTGATAAAAGATAAGGATGCAGACGGCATAACTGTTGACTGTTTAAGTCTGTTCGGGACAATGAAGGCATATCCCTGCATTGGATTCACACTGCTTAATAACAGAGGTATACCTGCTGCCTGTGAGGGTGATGTATTTTCTCTGTTTACAATGTATATGTTTAATTATATAACAGGTCTGCCTTCCTATATCAGCGACCCTGTTGTTGATACCTCAAAGAATACAGTAATTCATGCCCACTGTGTTGCTCCTACAAAGATTGACGGAGAAAATATCTCTCCCTACATTATAAGGAATCATGCAGAGGACAACAGGAGTGTGTCACTACAGGTGAAGTTTGAGAGACTGAATGAGATGATGACTGTAGCAAATCTTCTGAAAGATGAGGATGGAAAGGTCAGGATGTTGGTCTCTACCGGAAGTTTTATAGGAAACCCGGAGATAAACAGGGGATGCAGGACGAAGTTTGAACTTAAGGTAGAAGATGCTCAGAGGATGCTGGATAACTGGCCCAATGGGAAGGTATCCTGTTTTGGGCTGCACAGGGTTCTCGTTTATAAAGACTGGATGGATGAGGTTAAAAATCTGGCAGGTTTGTTGAATATTGAAGTAATAGAGGAATAAGGTAAGGTTTTTTAAAAATACAGTAACCCTGAATCTTTAAAATTATTCCCGGAGTCAATGTTTACTGGTTTTCATCACCTTCATAACTGTACTACTTTTTGCTTTTGCATCGGTCTGGAGGGTGATAACAGTAAATTTTCCACAGTCGCTTACAGCGTAGGTCTTAATCTTACCTCCAGTATAGGTATAATCACCTGATGGCATAACAACTGTTACGCTACAGTTTGGAAATGTTTCAAGCAGGTCATTGTTTATGGTAACCGTAACCTCAGGCTGAGTTCCATCTGCAGACGGAACTATGGTGGTTCTTAATGGCGGGATTGTCCCTCGCTTGAAGGGTATTGGTGCAGTCTTATCGCCCTTGTATGTGCAGGATGCTACGCGCCCATCTGAAAAGCGGATAATGCGGAAACTCTCTGAGTTTGACTTCCCAACACGTAGTGTGGGTGTACTGCCAATTTCCATAACGCGTTCACCCGGACCATGGGCATCGTGTATGAGTGCGATGCTGTGGCGGTCAAGCAGTTCAGTCGGAGCGTTGTGTTCAAAGGCGTTGATTATCTTGATACGGGCGTTCGGACGGGCAGAAAGCAAGGCATCGGTTTTCGCAGTTGATTCGTGCCAGGGGAGAGAACGGTTAAGGATGCATAAATTCGGTCCAAAGTCAATGATACCTTCCTCAGGGCCAAACCATCGGTCAAAACCCGGAAATGAGTGATTGCCGAAGTTTACCACATATGGAATATCCAGTTTGGACAATGCCCCTGCAATGTATACAGGATTACAGGCATTGGCCATCAATACCATATCCGCACCTATGAGGTTGGCAATATCCACAAGATTCTTTAAATATTCAGCCTGGTACTGTCCT
>CAYOYL010000125.1:0-6667 GCA_964408175.1 uncultured bacterium | reverse complement strand
TTTTGTTTGTTTTTGTCGTTTGTCTCCTCTCCATTGATTACAAGGGTCCTTCCAAAGTATCCCTCTCTTTTAAAGGTCTTCTCGTATCTTGCAAGGTTCTTTTGGGGAGTATGGCTGTTGAGTATAAGGAAATCAAGTCCTGCTATATTACCTTCTTTCCCAACAGGTTCAAACGTCTCCTCCAGTTTTTGCAGTGGATAGTGGATGTGTATGCACCCGCAGAGTTCTCTGTATCTTGACATAAAAGTATTTTTCAAGTATTATACCACAGATTGAAACCAAATCTTGATTCTTATGGTTTGGCCCCATCGTCTAGAGGCCCAGGACAGGTGGTTCTCAGCCATCAGACACGGGTTCGATTCCCGTTGGGGCTACTGCTGACGTTTTCTGCCAGCGTTTAGTAGCGTTTCCCAGTCTACGGGAATCGAATAGAGCGAAGACGTTTGGCTCCGATGAATAAGAGGAGCCGTGCGAATGGCCGACCCGAGCCGTAGTGGGAGGCGAGCGGCGCCGATTCCCGTTGGGGCTAATCCCGCTCCATTCCATCCAGATATCTACTACTTGACAAAAAATAGATGATATGCTAACATTATTCATAAC
Organism: uncultured bacterium; assembly: GCA_964408175.1. Classification (GTDB taxonomy): domain Bacteria; phylum Ratteibacteria; class UBA8468; order B48-G9; family JAFGKM01; genus JAFGKM01. Next base: position 6,067 of record CAYOYL010000125.1, on the reverse strand, counting down.
AATAATTATATAAGTCTTTATATATCAATAGAAAAGAAATAACGAAAAATGGAACAAAAACTTATTGAAAAATATCCATGGATTACATTTGAGATTAATCTAAAGAAACTCCCTTTTAAAACATGGATACAATTGGGAGAGTGTCTATCTAAATGTGAACACATTGCTCAAACCCCTCTAAAACCATCGACTGCTCAGGAAATGCACAAAATATATCTGGCTAAAGGTGTTTCTGCAACGACTTCAATAGAAGGTAATACTCTTTCCGAAGAACAGGTACGGCAGATTATAGACAATAAATTGACACTCCCTGATTCAAAAAAATATTTAAAGCAAGAGGTGGATAACATACTGGAATTATGCAATGAAATAAAGAATACCATCAGCAGGGAAGAAAAAGTTATCATAAGCGTTGATGAAATTAAACGATTTAATAAGACAATTCTGAAGAATGTTCCTTGTCATGATTATGTTATTCCGGGTGAATTCAGAAAAGTCCCCGTGGTTGCAGGAACCTATAAAGCCGTTGCCCAGAACGATATTCAACATTTAATGACGCAATTGTGCGATTGGTTGAATGGTGATTATTTTAAAATACAGAATGTCCATCCTATAATCAGCAGTATTCTTAAGGCTATAGTTGCACACTTATATATTGAATGGATACATCCTTTTGGAGACGGTAACGGGAGAGTCGGAAGATTGTTGGAATTTGCCATCCTTATGAGTTCAGAGGTTCCCTCACCGGCAGCGCATTTGTTGAGCAATCACTACAATGCTACGAGAAATGAGTATTACATCCAACTGGATGCTGCGAGTAAGAAAAGGGATGTTTGCAATTTCATTTCTTATGCAACACAGGGATTCCGAGATGGCTTACTGGAACAACTTAAATATGTTTTTACCCAAGTCCTTGAAATTTCCTGGGCAAATTTTATTTATGATATTTTCAAGGAACATAAGCGTTCAGACCGACCTGCCAAACGGATGCGTACCTTAATTTTTGCATTATCTGGCCAATCAGAGCCTGTTCCTCGCGATAAATTGATTATGCTAAGTCCCAAACTTATTGAATTGTATCAAGGTGGGTCGTCAATGATGTTGACACGGGACATCAATGAGTTAATTAGACTTGATTTAATTGAAAAAAACGAAAAAGGTTATAGGGCCAAGACAGAAAAAATGCTTGGGTTCCTTCCCGCACGGGCAAAAAGGGGACAGGCTACTTTTGTAAATCCTCAGTCAACCCTCGTTACCTGAGATAAACCCTAAGCACGAAGCACTAAACTCTAAACAAGTAACAATGAACCAAATAACAAACTTCAAACACGAAGTCCGCCAATGCTTTGTGACAAAAAAAACTTAAGTTTGAGATTTGGGGTTTGTTTAGGGTTTAGTATTTCGGATTTAGGATTTGCAAATATGAACGGGGTTGAGTGAATATTTACCTACTTCCTTAAGGTTTGGGTTGTAGAGATGATACGGCGCTTGAGTTCATCTATCTTAATGGTGTTTGAGTCCTTGCTAATGGCAAGATTTATTCCACCAAAGAGTCCCCCTCTTATTAAAAGGTTCTGGTCCCCCTTCTTGCCTGCAAGTCCTTCTATTGTAAGGTAACCATCCTTTACTGTCATCTTCCCTGCTATGAGGCTATACCTGAAATCGGAACTACCTAACGCCTTAACAGGACTGCCTCCTCCCAGACTTGCAAGAACCCTTATTGCACCAAAATTCATCACCTGTTTTACTCCTCTTGCAGGTTTTGTACGGAAAGAGACTGCTATCTCCGGACCTTTTTCGGTAAATGAGCCGTTCCCATCCACGTTAAGTATGCCTGATATATATATTTCTTCGCTAAGGTCTCTTACCAGGTCATGAAGGTTAATACCGTCAATGTTAAAGTTGAAGATTGCGGAGAGCCCTTCTGATTCTTCATTGATATCGTATGTTGTGCGGCCTTCACTCCCATAGAATCTGAAATTTGCAGCTCCGTCCAGATTCTCGTCAAAAACTCCGGACAGGCTTTCGGCTGATATTTTCCCAAGACGCAGTTTTTCTGCTCCAAACTGGTTCTGGGGAAGTTTAACAAAGAAGTTTTCAAACCGGTAGTTCAGGAAGGAAATTTGGAGAGCGTCAAGCGAAAAGGTCCCTTTCAGCAGGACTTTTTTTTTATCTTCATAATACTAAAGTCTTTCATTGATACGGAACCGTCATTTACGGATATGTTATATTTCTTCCTTATTTTCTCAGGTATAAGTTTTAAGAACTCCTCAAGCGGCATATTTTCACTTTCAAATCTAAAATTAAAGTTCTCCCTGTCAACGGTTCCTTTGAAGAGTATCTGCCCACCTGAAGAATTTACAAGTTTCCCATCGGAGATATCAACCCTGACATCACTCACCTTATAGACACCCTTCACGAAGGCAGTAAATTCACTCCCCTCTTCCATGGAGAGTTCTTTTATAATAACGTCAAACGTTATGTTTTTTTTCGCCGGGTCACTCTGTACGAAATCAAGTAAAACCGTTCCATTCACCTTCCCACCGAAAGGGATATTAAGACCCAGCAGGTTGTTTATCTCCTTTATCTCGGTTCCCTGCAGGTCGATATTCAGGCTGACCCCTTCTTTACCCCACTTCTCAAGCAATCCTTTTACATCAAAACTCCCCAGTTGTTCAATACTTACAGATGTCGGGTTGATATTCAGTTCACCATCTTTAAAATTGCCTGATACAGAGCCCTTAACCTTCACATCCCTCTTTTGCTCCTTTATGGTTATTCCGCCGGGACCTGAAAAGGCGAAGGCTCTGCGTGTAAAGGCAGGACGGATGTTGAGTTCTTTCATCAAAACAGGGACAAAAGAACTGGAGATATATACCCTTTTAAGTTTTACAGAGATTGGCAGTGAAAAAGATACAGACCCGACGCTTACAAGATTTCTGGAGAGGCTGGCAACCTTACTGATGATGAACCTTTCGGATACCTTCACGGTGATTGCTGACACTACGAGTATCACGGTAAAGATTATTATCAATATGCTAAGTGTTTTTTTCATTTTTCAGGTAGCGGTCAAAGAAATCAAAGGCTAACCCTCCAGAGAATCTGTGTTCCCCCGGGAATACTTCTATCTGTAATCTGTCACTGACACCGGCGGCTTTATAAGCAGAGGTAATCTTTTTGTGTGCTTCCTGTGCGGAGTGTAACCAGAAACAGGTATCATTCGCACCCGACTCTATCAAAAGTGGCTTGGGGCATATGGCGGCAATCACATCGCCTACATCCGCATACCTGTACAGGTTAGGGACGAGCTGGCTTCCGCAGAAGTTAGGCCTGCTTATCGCATAGTGTTTTGTGGTAGTGGCATAGCAGATGATGTCTCCTGCTTTTATCCTCGGGTCAAGGAGTGTCAGGTAGGTTGCCATCGTCCCGCCAAAAGAAAGCCCCATGCACCCAATATTTTCTGCATCCACGTCATCTCTCGTCAGAAGAAAGTCAACAGCCCTCATCCCATCAAATATATTGGCTCCGAGAAGTGTTCTCCCCAGTATCAGGTGCTGTAAAAAATGTATGTTGCATATATCCCTCGGTGCAAACTGATTGTGGTAACCGATACGTTCACCAAAACTGCGCCAGTCAGGGGATATGGTGATAAAGCCCCTTTCTGCCATCTGTTCTCCGTAGTTGTAGTTGTGAGCCCTTATATTGTTTATTATCGCGGCGTTGTTGTTGTGCACACCGGCTACAGGGTCCTTTCCATAGTCTCCATGTCCATGACAGCATAGTATTGCAGGATACTTCTTTTTATTGCCTTTCGGGATGAGGATATAGAGAGGCATAAAACAGTCTTTCTCTGTCTGGATGATATACTTTTCTCTTGTGTACTTTTCCTTATTCTCCGTTGATACCTTAACAGGGGAAAGGTCAGAAGGTTCAGGGAATTCTCCAAGTAGTTCCTTCACCTTCTTTAAGAGACGTTGTTTCCATTCAAGAAACTGCTCCTCGTTCTCCGCCTTGAAGGCCATCTTCGGCCTTACCCTGTTAAACCACTTCTCTATAAAATTGTCTGTACTCTGTGGAGCATCGTTTTTGTTAGGCATAATTTTCCTCCTATTTTTTTGAAATAGAAGTGTACCTAATCATAGCACATACCAAAATAAGGGTCAAAAGAGATGGGAGATTCTACAGTCCCTTTTCCGGGATGTTCTGTTCCTGCATATCTTTTATAATCTTCCGAAGTCCATTTACCTTTTTCTCACTGCCTTTTTCCGCAGCCAGATTACGCGTCTCAAAAGGGTCTTCCAGCAGGTCAAAAAGTATTTCTTCATCTCTGAAACCTTCAATGAATTTATACCTTCCGTCGTATACCATTGTCCATTTTCTAAAAGATGAAAAGACATACTGACGGTTGTATTCATCAGTGCCTTCAAGGAATGGCCTCAATGATTTACTATCCATACCTTCAGGCGTATGAATGCCGGCATATTCAAGGATAGTCGCAGTCAGGTCAAGAGTGGTAACAGGTTCTTTGCAGAAGATGTTCTTTCGTATGCCCGGGCCTGCAATAATCAATGGAACGCTTACCGAAGGATGATAGGGGACTGCTTTCCCCCACAAACTGTGGTCCCCCAGCATTTCACCATGGTCACTACTGTAAATTATAACCGTGTTCTCAAGGGCTCCTTTCTTTTCAAGTTCTCTGGTGTATCCACCTATCCACATATCTATATTCTCCACCATAGCGGAATAATTCTGGCGTATCAGATTGTGTTCTTTTTCAGAAAAAACATTGCAATCAATGGGTTGGGGAAAGGGTCCGTTACTGACAGAGTGTCTCATAGATTCTGTAATATCCCATGGGTCATGCGGACCGGTAAAATTAACCTGTAGAAACCAGGGCTTGTCCTTCGGAAAATTTTCCATCAGTTCAAGTCCGTTTTTTGCCACCCAGTTGTCACAATAAGCGTAATCGGGCAGAGGGGTGGTAAACGTATCCCTTTTATCTTTCCTTCTTCCAAAATCCTGCAGATGCAGTTCCAACAATCCTCTCTCCTGCAGGTATTTCATATAGGGCCCCTTAGGTCCCTCCGGAGGCTTATGGTAACTCAGGATTGCGTCCCACTTGCCTTCATTGTCAATCCCGTCTGAAAAGCCCCATCTGTCTAACGAATTTTTCCCCTCCAATCCCCATGTAAAACTGGCCTTGTGAAGGTCAAATTTCCCGCAACCAGAGACATTATATCCCCTGTCCTGCAGCAGATGATAAAATGTTCTATGGTTCAGAGGAAAATTTTCGCTGTTATCTTTGACCCCGCAACGGAAATATTCCATGCCTGATGTTAAACATGCCCTTGAAGGGCCGCATAAAGGAGAAGGACATACAGCATTGGCAAAAAGTACGCCCCTACGGGAAAGATTCTTGAGATTGGGAGTCTTAACCGGAAGGTTTGAATTGCCTTCCAGCCAGTCAAAACGGTGCTGGTCGGGAAGAAAAAAAAGTATATTGGGACTGTCTTTGCCTCCTTTTCCCATAATATGTTTCTCCATTTGTCAGTTTTAATACCAGTGTGGTTCCGGTTACATGCTATTTCACCGAGGTTTTCCCCTGTCTATGCCGCCGTGCCGTTCACTCTTTCCAGTATTCAGCAAGAAGGTTACGAAGGGAGCGGACCTGCTCCGGGGACATAAGCATTGAGTCGTTGCGGTCGATTCCCAGTTCCGCCATGAGCCGCCGCCTTGCCTCAATCGAAGACTCCCCCGGTCTCCGTATTCTTTCCGCGGTCTCGCAGAAGATGTCGTAGTCCTCCACGCCGTCGCGGAAGTTCTCCAGCCTCATACAGCTCACCGGCCCATCCGTACCGGGATAGACCAGCATGGGATATGAGTGCTGATACTGTGATCCGGCACCGTAAAGATCCGGATTCCAGTCTGAGCGTATGGAATCTGAAATGAAGTCTTGGGCTGTCCAGTTGTTCATGTTCCAGATGAGGAAACCGTCGGCTTCCACCAGCAGTGTCCTCCACGGGATAATCCTGGGGAAGACCGAACTGCTTTCTATGTTGAAGCCGGG
>CAYOYL010000124.1:0-4462 GCA_964408175.1 uncultured bacterium | reverse complement strand
GGACCACCAACGTAATCAACAATAAGTTCACCGTAAGGAAGTTCAAAAGTCAGTTCATACGGTGACCTGGTCCATACTCGTTCCTTAACCCAGTCGCTGATGTAGTATGACTTCAGGTATTCTTCAGAGATATGGGTTGGATGATGACTGAGCCTGATAAGCGTAGGGTCGGATGCGCGAGCGACAAGAGCTGCGTTGATAACCCTATCGGTAAGTTCATCAAGAGTGCCGGGGATTTTTATATTAGCCGGAAAGGGGTTAATAGCAATAGTCTCAATGGTATCTCCAATAGGGTCTGTCCATTTTGTTGGTATACCACTGCGTCCATTGATAATACCGAGTATCGCTCCTGAGGTAGCACCGGTACAGTCAGTATCATCACCGCAGTTAACGGCAGTACAAATAGTTTTGCCAAAATCGCCTTCGCCGTAAAGCAGCCCGATAACCAGAAAAGCAATGTTCATGGGTGCCTGAAACCATCCGAGGTCTTTATTGTCCTTGACTACTGCCTCTCTTGCTTCAACCCATGTTTTTCTGGACTTATAGCTGTTAATAACAACATTGACACTCCTGGCAACACGGCAGTCTTCAGGAATTTTACTCAAGCCAACCTGTATAATTTTATCAATATCTCCAATAACAAAAGCAGATGATTCCATTGCCGCAGTGAACATCTCAGCGTAAATTCCTTCTCCGCAGTGGTCAGCACAAGCATCCCGGCTTGCCAACTCAGCAGCCCTGTCGGGCTCTCCGGGAAAAAGACAGGCCCATATCTCGGAACGTATCCAGGCACCATTACTGTACTTCCATGTATCATTATTGCAGGAACCTGATAGTGGAGGGTAGAAACCATGACGGATGTTGGTCTTACAGACGCCGTATTCATTCCACGGACCGGTGATAAGGTCAAGCCAGTATTCTCCCAGCAGACGAGGGGTAATGCGTGAAACTCCATTTTCCTCAACAGCCTGAAGCCAGACCAACTGGAGGTCAAGGTCATCGTTCGGCACAGGTTTATTTTTAAGGTCCTGGATGTAGAACTTCACGTTATGCATCTCACGCGCTCCTTCCATTGGTGCACCGAGAGTACCTCCTATGTTTTTCCCTGTCCAGCAACCCAAAACCTTGTTACGATATTCTTTGAGGTTAATATTCAAATCAAAATGAGCCCTCATATCATTCATACCATTCTCCCATGTTAAGTTAAAGAAGATTAAGAGTAGTTTTTCTTAAAACCAAGGTCCCCTATGTTAAATATTGATACAAGAGGTATCTTTTTCTCAGCAAGTGATTCCTTAGCACCTTCAAGGCGGTCAACAAGAACTATGACCTTTTTAACAACTGCTCCTGCTTCCTCCACAGCCCTTATCGCCTTCAGGGCAGAACCCCCTGTGGTAATCACATCCTCAACCACAACCACCGACCATCCTTTTTGAAGATGTCCCTCTATCAGTTTCCCCATGCCGTGTTCTTTCTGGACAGACCTCACTATAAAAGCCTTAACAGGACGGTTCTCCAGATAACTCAGTACAGATACTGCTGCGGCTATGGGGTCGGCACCGATTGTCATACCTCCTACGGCATCTATCCCTTCATCACCGAGCATAGACAGAATGATTTTCCCAGTCAGGTATATACCTTCAGGGTCGCAGGTTATCAGTTTACCATCAATGTAGTGGTCGCTCATCTTACCGGAAGATAACCTTCTCTTTCCGAGAAATAATGCCTTCTCTTTTATCAATTCAAGAAGTCGGGCCTTCATATCTTTTATGTCATACTCTCTGTTTGCCATAATACATCTCCGCAGGTCATACAAATCAAATACAGGTTCTTATGGATTAACCACTACCATAAACAACTGATGCTCTTCACCGTGAGGGACTATCTCTATTTCTGCTCTTTGCCTTCTGTTAACTCTTTTATTTTATCTTCCAGCTCTTTTATCTTAACCGTAAGTTTCTCCCTGTCTCCTCTTCTCCGCAGAGCAGACATCCTTATCCCTATACCAACACAGATAAGAGTTATAATTATCCCAATGGGTTGAACAAGGCTGTTACTGACCACAAAACCTGAGCCGAAGAGAAGAAGAATCCCCATCACCAGAATTATAAGCACCCATATCAGCATATTGACCTCCCTGTTTTAAAGTACGCCTGGCCCGATTCGAACGGGCAACCCTCTGCTTAGAAGGCAGATGCTCTATCCTTTGAGCTACAGGCGCCTGAAAGCCTGAATATATTTTATCTTCCTTGATAACAGAAGTCAAGGTAAAAAAATCTGTCTTGGACAAATTCACCGGTTTGTTGTAAAATTTCATAAGTAATTTAACGAGATTAATGGACAGGGGATAAAATAATGGAAAATTCCAATGATGGTTACTGGGGTAAAATAAAAAATCTGGGTATTTTTTCAATGGGTTTCCCTCTAATAATCCTGATAGCAGGCATCCTGCTTGCAAAGAAAGGGCTGCCTGCCTTGGTAGAAAACTACGAACAGGGAATGATAAGAATAATACAGTATATACTTTTTGCAATTGGAGTATTAATATTTTTCTTCTGCGACGGGATATCAGACTTTTTTGCCCACCGACTCTTCGCTGCCGGCAAACAAAGAGAACAGGAAAATCTTTCTTCTTATTTCGCCTACGTATTTATCATTATGTGGATGCTAAATATGATTTCGGTCGCAGGTTTCATAGGATTTCTGATATGCAGAAATCTCACATGGCTGACGGTCTTTGTGATACTAACCCTTTCCATACAGATGAAATATTTCCCTTCCGAGGGCAGGTTCAAAAGACTCTTAGAACTTGAAAAAAAATAACACTGAATATTCTACCAGTATCTATGCTCCTTAACGAATTTTTCCCAATTTTTACCCAGAGGAGGTTCGGTATATCTGAGGGGGTCTTCTTTTAGTTTGTTTTTTTTCAACATCTTATCAATCCACTGCTCCATCTTATCCTGAAGTTTACGGACAATTTCCTGCTTACTCACAGCAATGTTATTCTGCTCAAGTTTATCTTCAGACAGGTTATATAATTCCGTGAGAGGGAGATTATGAATGTCATAGTCTTTTCTGGAAGTGATAAGTTTGTAGTTATTATCACGTATTGCCCATTTTGCCTGATAGGTGCATTCTTCCGTTACCAGAAACCTATACGCTGCAGGATTCTCCGTTCCGGAAAGATACCCTGACAGGTCATTACCTTCCATTCTGTCACCCGTCTTTATGTTAGAAAGATTCAGAATGGTAGGAGCAATGTCAACATGCTGAACAAGAGAATCAACCTTCCCATGTCCGGCTTCAGGGGCATAAATAATAAGTGTACAGTGGATATTGTCATCGTACAATCCGTGGTGGTCAAAAAAACCCGAATGTTTGTACATCACCTCTCCATGGTCAGAAAAGATAATAAAAACAGTATTTTCCATTAACCCTTTTTTACTGCAAAAATTAAATAGTTTTTTCAACCATTCATCCATATATCTGATTTCGGCATCGTAGAGTGCCTCAACATATTCAGGGTCTGTTATTAATCTTCCATCTTTTTTTAACCATGTCTGCCCCCAACTTCTGCCATGCGGTGTTTTGTAGAATTCGTTCATCCTTTTATCATTCGGACTGAAGGGATTTTTGTCTTCGGAATAGAAAAGAGGTATAAGAGGGTCCGGTGGAATATAAGGAGTATGCGGGTCCCAGTAGTGCAGGAAAAGAAAAAAGTTGTCCCTGTAATACCTGTCTATCCATTCAATTGCTCTTTTTGTCACATCTTCAGCCTTTACTATCTGAGCATATCTTTTTGTAAGACTTGGATTGATATAAAACTCATAACCTCTCAGAAACCATGGCTTCATGGCAGCAAGGTTATCAACCGCACAGGTAGTAAATCCGTTATCAGCCATAATCTCAGGCAGCCACGGACTATAAGGATTTATAACCTTCTTACCACCGTGTGCAACAATCCCGTGTGTAAGTGAAAACTGTCCTGTAAAAACAGTTGAAAAAGACGGTTGTGTTGGAATAGCCGGAGCAAAAAAATTTTCAAAGACCATGGAGTTTTCTGAAAATAAATCAAGTACTGGACTGGTAGGCTTCCTATAACCGTATACCCCGAGATGGTCTGCTCTTAATGTATCAAGCGCTATTAATATTACGTTATATCTATTCTTCTTCACTATGACCTCCTTCCTACCATATCAGTCTTCACAAATAGAAGAGAAAAGATGAGATAAAGCGGGATACGGGAATCGGCGCCCTCGCCTCCCACAACGGGAGTGGCTCACATCTCGCCACCCTTGCCAAACAATGCTCCTTATTCGTCGCATCGGCAATGGGTCGGCCATTCGATAGATTCACCCCTTCCTTTTATCCTCCCCCCTCGAGGGGGAGGAAGATAGGTGGGGGTATATTCCACCCCCACCACACTCTACGTAGAAACCGAGTGTCTGCCTCCCCCCTC
>CAYOYL010000123.1:0-4119 GCA_964408175.1 uncultured bacterium | reverse complement strand
GTCATTGTCACAGTGGCAAGTGTCCGCCCGTGAAAAGAATTTTCCATTGAGATTATCTTGTATCTGCCTGTTTTGTTACCATACAGACGTGCAAGTTTTATTGCTGCTTCATTGGCCTCCGCTCCACTGTTGCAGAAAAAGACCTTGCCTCCGAAAGAGAGTTCTGACAGTCTCTTTGCAAGGAGTCCCTGCCATGGATGGTAGTGGTTGTTTGCTATGTGTATCAACAGACCTGCCTGTTCTTTTATTGCAGATACAACAAAAGAGTGGCAGTGTCCAAGACCGGAGACCGCCCAGCCTGGGAAAAAGTCAAGGTATTTTTTACCATCTATGTCCCACAACCAACTCCCATGCCCCTTCACAAAAACAAGGCCGCTTCTCGTATACGAACCCACCACATAGTCATTATAGTTTTTTATAACCTCTTCTTTTCTCATAGAAATTCACCCTGTCCTTTATATCCGTTGTATCGATGACAAATCGCACCGCTACATCAGAATCTCCGTGCCCACGCCATGCTCGGTGAAAACCTCCAGAATGATAGAATGCGAAAGATTACCATTTACTATGTGAACCTTCTTCACTCCCCTTTTTATGGATGAAAGACTCGCCCTTACCTTGGGTATCATCCCTTCCTTAATGATATTCTTGTTTATCAGTTCTTCCGCATCGGATGCCTGTAGAACAGATATAAGGGTATCGACATTCTGGGGATTTCTCATCACTCCCATAACATCAGTGATAAAAATAAGTTTTTCCGCCTTCATCGCCTCGGCAATGCCAGAGGCTACAGAATCACCGTTAAGATTGTAAAGGTTGCTGTCTTCTCCGTACGCCAGTGGGGCTATGATTAAAACATGCTCTTTTTTAATCCTATCGTTTATATATTCAGTGTTCACACTACCGACCTGCCCCACAAAACCAAGGTCTATCACCTCCTCTCCCCTCTGGTAGTGAATCTTTCTTGCCAGCATAAACCTATCCTCGGGTACAAGAGGAACAGACCTCACACTGAGTTTTTCTGTAAGATATTCCACTATATCATCCCTTACGTTGAACAGCACATCCTTGACTATCTTGAGGGTATCTTCATCCGTAACACGGAGACCATCAACAAAAACAGGTTTCTTACCTCTTTTCTCAATCTCTTCCGTGATAAAAGGACCTCCCCCGCAGACAAGGATTGTCCTGATACCGACCGCTTCCAGAAATGCTATATCCCTCAGTATGTTTTCCTTCAAATGGGAAGACCTGAAGATACTGCCGCCACACTTAATAACAAACAACTTATCCCTGTATTCTCTTATGTATGGATATGCCTCAACCAGAACCTCTGCCTTTTTTATCACCTCTTCTTCCACTTTCCTTTCTCCTTTACTCTGGGTTTTCTTCACTGATTATCTTTAACGGTGAAGAGTTAAGATTTTATTTGTTTACTTCTTTACAACAGTAAAAACTGAACCTTTCATTTTAGCATATTTTTTGTGAAGTTATACAAAATTATTCTGTAAGGATTTTATAAATTTGTTTGTACTTACTGACCGTCATACGCACAACCTCTTCAGGCAGAGTCGGTGGGGGAGAATTTCTATCCCAGTTTGTGGAGAGAAGATAGTTCCTTATGTACTGCTTGTCCAGACTGTCAGGGGATTCACCTGAGACGTATCTACTTACCTCCCAGAAGCGAGAGGAATCGGGAGTAAAAACCTCATCTATGAGGATTAAATCATCGTTGTCGATACCAAATTCAAACTTTGTATCGGCAATTATTATCCCCTTTTTTTCAGCATAGGATGCCGCCTTTTTGTAGAGGAGAATAGACTTTTCTTTAAGTGAGCGGGCATATTCTTTACCAATTATATCTCTCATCTTTGAGAAATCTATGTTTACGTCGTGTTCCCCCTTCTCTTCCTTTGTCGCAGGAGTAAAAATAGGTTCAGGGAGTCTCTCCGATTCTTTCAGCCCGGCAGGTAGTCTTATACCGCAAACCTCCCCGCTCTGCTTATACTCCCTCCAACCGCTTCCAGCAAGATAACCCCTTACCACACACTCAACAGGTATCCTGTTCACCTTCCTGACAATGATGGAACGCCCACGCAAAAAAGGATAGGATTTAATCTCTTCAGGAAATCTGTCAAAATCAACCTCTATAATATGATTCTTTAAGGTATCTTCAAGGTAGTTAAACCAGAATACTGACATCTGGGTAAGTATAATCCCTTTTTCCGGTATGGGAGTAGGCAGTATATAGTCAAAAGCAGAAATTCTATCAGTGGCTACCATTAGAATCCTGTTATCACTGAGTTCAAAAAGTTCTCTGACCTTACCCGAATAGATTTTTTTTAGACCGGGTATCTCAATCCTGTATAAAGGTTTTTCCATTTATCCCTCAAAATAAGAGGCATACTGCTTATCGTTTTCCCACACATCCACACGTTTTATCTCTACAGGGTATTTTTTTAAAACAACCTTCATCTTGCGGTAGATATAAAAGCAGATATTCTCTGACGTAGGGTTAATCTTCTTAAAAAAGGATATACTGTTAAGGTCTGTGTGGTCTAAAATATCTATAACATCCCTGAGTTTTTCCTTCACTACATGAAAATCTATCAGCAGTCCTATGTTATCAAGGTTCTGCCCGCTGACCGTTACGCGCACCTTCCAGTTATGCCCATGAAGATTCTCACACTTCCCTTTATAGTTGCGCAGCCTGTGAGCAGAAGAAAAGACATCCTCAACTGTTACTTCGTACATTTATGCCCTCATTCTTTAACCGGATATGACAGCTCTGAATTTGAGATAATCAACCACGGCATTGCCGAGAGTTTCACCTATTGCCTGTCTTACCTCCACATCCCTGAGATTCAATTCTATGTTGGGATTACATAAAAAACCTACCTCAGTCAGGATAGCCGGCATAGGGGTATACCTCAACACATAAAAATTTCTCCTTTTTGTACCCCTGTCAGGAGTCAATAACCTTTCAGCAAGGCGTTCCTGAACATAATCAGCAAGTATCCTGCTCTCGTCAACTGCGGATGTTGTACTCAAATCGTCCAGTATGTTTACAACCGCAGAATCATAACCTGTATTATCTTCTAACCCTTCAGCATTTGAAGGTTGAGGCAGGAAGACCAGGTCTTCTTTTTCCCCTGAATAATAGGTTTCAAAACCATTTGCATCCTGTCTCCGGGTCCTCGTAGAATTAGCGTGTATACTGAAAAAGATATCTGCATTTATATCCTTTGCCATCTGCACACGGTCTTCAAGAGATGTGTAAATATCAGTGTTTCTGGTCATATAAATTTTTACATGAGAAAACTTACGCAGTTCTTTCTTTAGATAGTTTCCCATCCGCAATGCAATGTCAAGGGTGACATCTTTCTCCCTGAGTCCGTAATGCCCCACAGCACCGGCATCTTTTCCCCCATGTCCCGGGTCTATCAAAACGACAAATTCTTCTTTCTTTTTTGCAGGTATTTTCTTAATACCATTAATATTTTCAGCAGATTGTTTTGTAGATACAGATTTTCTTTCTATCCCGGACAAAATAACCCCAAAATCGCCCACAGGAATGAGGACTTCCCCCTCTATCTCTTTTACAGGTGCATTCAGGTCTTTTACTTTCTCCTCAAAGATAACCTGGCTACCATTAACCCTGAATTTTATCTCACTGCCGTCATATATTATAAATATACGGTCTTCAACCATACCCCAGGAGCCTTCACAGTTCAAAATTCTAAGAAGGCTTTTTAGAGAAACATAAGAGGTGTTTTCTATGATATAGGTAGGTATCTTTCTTTCCCTTATTTCTTCTCGCAGGTTAATGGCAAAAGAGAAGGAATAGAAAACAAAGATTAACAGAAAGGTAAAAACCCCTATTTTTTTTTTGCCTGTCATCGTTTTATATTATCTGCATTACTAAAAAATCCCCCTTCATCCCCCTTTTTCAAAGGGGGAAATGAAGGGAAAAATACTTTTTCCCATACCCTTTTGCTGTCCGCGGGTGTAACCCTTCTCGTAAATACTCAGTCAACACCGTTATTCCTCCCCCTTGAGGGGGGAGGATGTAGGTGGGGGTGAGTGGAGAACCACAAATTTCACCCTCACCCGGACCCT
>CAYOYL010000122.1:0-23002 GCA_964408175.1 uncultured bacterium | reverse complement strand
CCGCGATGTTCCTGCCAAATCCGTGATACTGGGGCAGGTACTCACCACCTCCGAGATGCCACTTGCCTATGTGGCAGGTCTTGTAACCCGATTCCTGCAGGACTTTTGCAAAGGTTTTTTCCGTCAGCGGAAGATGCCCCAGATTTTCAGGAGGCAGAAGTTTCCCTCTCTCGTGCCCACCTATGTAGTTGGTAATTCCTATTCGGGCAGGATACTTACCTGTCATTATGCTTGCTCTCGTAGGTGAGCATACGGGGCTTGCCGAGTAGGCACTGGTGAAGGTAACCCCGCCTTTGGTAAGGCTGTCAATATTGGGAGTCTCGTAGAACTCGCTCCTGTAGCATCCGGTATCCCTCCATCCAAGGTCGTCAATGATTATAAACAGAATATTCGGCCTCTTTTTCACAGTTCCTCCCTTTTTGGTATGATAGGTGAATAATGATATAATCGTAACATACAAAATAAGATTGATACCAATTATAAAAACAAACGTTAATCGTGTCAAAAATAAAAAGGGTTTCAATAATGTGGAGGGCTGATGAAAAAATACATAGCAACCGTTGTAGCATTTTTTTTAGTTTTTTCTACGGGAGCACTGTGCATGAGTGTGATTAAACCACTCATGCTCGTTGAAAACGGGGCTGCAAAAGGCAGGATTGTGATATCAGAAACTCCGGACGAGATAGGTTATCTTGGTTCGCGTTGGGGCGGAACTGCTCTTGACAGGACAAAGACCACCCGTTATGCCGCAGAATTACTCCAGGGATATATAGAGAAGGCCACCGGCACCAAACTTGAGATAGTAACGGATAAAAAAGTCGGCAGGAATGAAACGGTTATATGTGTTGGCAGAAGCGGTCTGACAGATTTCGTTGAGAAGGAAAGGAAAGGACTCCCGCCTGAAGGCTTTATAATAAGGAGAAGAGGAAATGTTGTGGCCATTGTCGGGGAAATCGCTTCCGGTGACATACCGCAGCATGAAGGTGCGGATAGGGGAACCCTGTGGGGGGTTTTTGAATTTCTCGAACAGGCATGCGGGATAAGATGGTACTTCCCTCATGAACTCGGAACTGTCATCCCGAAAAGGGGAACCCTGAGCGTGGGAAAGATGGATATCAAAAAACACCCCTTCTATCACATGCGTACGGGCGCCATATATCATTCCGAACAGGAGATAACGGTCGAAGACCTGCTTCCTGTAACCAGACACGGCAATACAACCGGGTTCTCCGCAAACCATACACACCTCGGATGGGAGATAATGTATGGTGATAAGTACCCGGATATTTTTGCCCTGGACCCGGACGGTGAGAGCACACTGAAAAAGAGCCCACTGAAAAAGGGAGAAAAACCGAGCAGGTACAACCGCGTGTGTTACTCCAATCCGAAGATTCTAAAACTTGAACTTCAGCACATAAGAGACTATTGCGAAAAGGGAACAACCGACCCGTGGCGATACGGCTCCGCAAGACCCTTCCACAACTACATCCCCGTCGTACCAAAGGACCTTGAAAACATATTTCACTGCCGCTGTGACAGGTGCAAGAGCAGGTGGGTGGAGGGTCTGGAGAATTCAAAACTTACCGAGCTCGTCTTCGGATACATCGCGAAAGTGGCTGAAGAGACGAAAAAGATATGCCCTGAAAAACGGATTGCAACCCTTGCTTACTGCGGCTTTCTTTTCCCCCCTGCAAAAACAGATATTCCGGATAATCTGGATGTTATGATATGCACGGTCAAGGGCGGCTCAAAATTGTCGGCACCCGGACACTGGCAGCATAACGTTGACCTTGTAAACCAGTGGCATGAAAGGGTTGACGGTAACCCGTCCCGTCTCTTCCTCTTTGAGTATATGGTATACCCTTCTGTGCAGGCCCCCGATTTCTGTCCCGGGACACTGCAGAAATGGTTCAGGTTTCTCAAGGGAAAGGTCTCAGGAGGTTTTAATAATGCGGCAAACCCGAGAACCCTCATAAGGTACCGGTTCAGCCTGTTCAACGGATGGCTGTGGCATAAACTGATGTGGGACCCCGACCTCAACATGAATGCACTGATGGAAGATTACTACAAGAACCTCTTTGGCCCGGCTGAAAAACCGATGAAAGAACTTTTTAATCTCTGTATAGAGAGGTGGGAAAATGCTCCGTGGGGACAGGCTCTCAACCCTGGTTCGGTCTCTTACGTGCATGACAGATTCCTGTACAGGGATATATATCCGGCAGATGTCATAGAGAAAATGCAGGATTTACTTTCTAAGGCGAGAGAGAGTGCAGGGAAAGAAAGTATTTACAGAAGAAGGGTTGAATACTTCGGGGAGGCGTTTGAACTTTTCTTCGCCAACGCAAAGAATTTCTATTCGGCAGATGCTTCTTGCCCGGAATACAGGGCGAGGTTTGTAAAAAATCCGGATGATGAGAAAGGCAGCGTCAACCCTGAGATATGGAGAACGGTTGAACCATTGAACCTGAAAGGATGGCGCATGGGGGAGGAACCCCCATGCAGAACATCCGTAAAAATGCTCAATGACGGCAAACGCCTTTACATACGTGTGGAGGCAGAGGGTCAGAAAACAGACAGTCTTATTGCAAAGTGTAAGGAGGAGGAAGCACAGTCTATTTTCAATGACGACAGAATAGAGATAGATTTTGACCTGAGAAAAAAAATCTATTTACAGCCGGAAGCCTTCTATAAGATAGTCTTTAACTCTTCAGGAAAAACAGCATCCGGTACAAAGGTCGTTCCTTTTGTTTCCGGAGGGTTTCATATGACCGCATGGAATGAATTCTGGCATCCCAGCGGTATGAAATATGCTGTGGAAAGGGGAGAGAATTCATGGAGTATTGAAACAGCAATACCTTTCGGGGCTTTTCCCGAGGCAGAAAAAAGGAGAATGGAAAAAATAAGGATGCAGATAGTCCGAAGAAACATCTCGGCACCCCGCGGAACCTTTGTATGGTCTCCAATGGTTTCCGAAACCTACGAGTATCCGCTTGAGAGATTTGGTACCGTCATACTGGAAACCGGTAACTAAAACTTTCACGAACAGAACCCTCTTTCTTGCAGTTCTCCAGCAATTATGGAACCATCTCGGTTCCCACCTTCAGGTGATTTTATACCTTTCTTCGTACAGACTGCTGTTATACGGAGCACGTCTTCCAACACAGTCTTCGCGGGGACACAGCATACAACTTTCAAATGTAACATCCGTGGGGAAAATGATGCCTGACATAGATTTTGCGGGAAGCATAAGAAGGCTGTCAGTCAGCACAACTCCGGCGGTTTCTTCCATATCACCCATTATCTCAAAAAGGGGTTTTTGCTGCTCTAATGGCCAGTCATCAAGCGAACCCGGGGAGATACTGGATATTTTTGAAAGCAGATAGTTCTTTTTAATATGGCCATACAGAAAATTTACGGCTGATTCTAACGCCACCGCCTTTATGTAATCGGTGAAATAAGAAAGAAGCGGGTCGGTATAAATTTTAGACCAGCCCTCAAGTTCCCGACCGCAGGTTACCACATACGGGAATACCCTGTGGACGTCTGCAAGGTTTACACTCAACACCCTGCTCTTCAGTACAACCCCATCAATAACAACGCTGTCTTCCGTTCTCTTTCCCGGGTATGAAACCCTGTATACAGCCTTTGGGGAACCTGCCTTCTTTGCTTCTGTAACCATATTCTCAATGGCAGTGTAGTCTTCGCTATCCCTTGCAATCCTGAACTTACTGGCAGCACCTTCCGCCTCAACGTCATAAGGGATGTTGTCCAGAAGGTAGAGCCCTTTATTATCTCTTACCCTTACGTTTTTCATTCTTAACAACCTCTATTGAGCAGACACCCTTATCCCTGTCTATGTAGTTTATCTTATAGGTAAAGCCATACCTTTCTATTATCCTTTTATACAGCACCTCACAGTGCTCGCAGTAGTAAGGATATTTTTCAACTCCGCACTTGTTTAACAAGCCTACAGAAGGGCATTGTTTCATGTAAATGCGAAAGTGGTTTTTACCTACATCCATCCTGTATTCTGCCTTCTCTTCAGTCAGTGTATGCGTCCAGTATTCAGCCATGCCAGCAATGCCTTTCTCCTTAACAATCCGGTCAAGATTGGTTAGAAAATTATCTGAGATATATATCCAGAAGTCAACAACTGCCTTCTTGCCGTACCTTGTGTGCAAAAACTTGAAAAGTTCGTTGTATGCAAGTATAAACTCTGTACAGGAAATCATTTATTCCCTTTTAAAAGTCTGGATGCACCTCTTCTTCCCCTGTTCGGACTGAACCTCGGAAGTTAACCCTGTTTTTCCCGCAAGCACACTGTTTATAATCCTGCACTGCAGGCAAAAGTCCTTATAGACCGGATAACCTGCCTTTTCCATATGGCTGAGGGCAGGACATCTTTTAACAATAAGTTTTATCTCTTCGTCACCCTTTCTTTCTATCTCAAACTCTCCTTCTTCAAGGGTGAAAATCCTTTGCCAGTATCTTTCCAGAGCCGAAAGGCCTTCCTTTTTAATCTCATCTATCAACCACCTGTAAATGTTTTCACCGCAAACCTTCAGGTACTCCTCAAGTTCTTTCTTCCCGTATCTTTCCGCAAGATACTGAAACCCGGTACTCAGTGCTCCGTGAAAATCCTTGTGTATATTATCTGCCATAAATTTCTTCCCTCTTAAGGTAAAAGTATTTTCCCGTTTTTTAACTCAACCATGGACCCTTAGGAATTTCCTGGGTTATCTTCAGAAGAAGACATTAGGCTTATCTTTCTTACCGTTTATTCTCCACTCTTCATTACAGGAAATCCGGAAAGTACTGCTTCCATTCCCTGTACAATTGTTTCTCTTCGGATTCGCTTAACACCTTTTTCAACGGTTCCCTTGCATATCCCGCGTCTATACCTCTGAACCTGAGGGCAGTCTTCCATGAGGTAATTCCTCCATATTTTTTAAGCAGGGAAACTGCAACTGTCACTCTTTTTTGCAGTTGTGCCGCCTCTTTTATATCCCCCGCGATAAAGTTTCTATAGATACCCTTGAAAACCTCCGGAAGAACGTTCTGGGTGGAGCCTATGGAACCTACAACTCCCATTGTCAGAGCAGGGAGGAACATTTCGTCAGGCCCTGAAAATGCAATCCATCTACCTTCAGCCTTCAGCAGCAAATCCTGCAAAATGTACATATCCGGGTTTGTATACTTCAAACCGATAATGTTCTTTATACTGATAAACTTAAGTATCTCCTCGTTTGAAAGAGTTGTGCCGGTTGTCACCGGTATGTAGTAAATGAGAAATGGAAGGGATGTACTATCTGCCACCATCCTATAATAGTTGAAGATTTCGTTAAAACTGACCTTATAATAGATGGGAACGATTGAAGAGACAGCGTCCAGTTTCATCTTTTCAGCATGTTTCGCAAGTTCCACCGCATTTTTTGTGTTCAAACTCCCACCTATGTGTGCTATGAGACGCACCCTGTCTCCTGCTTCTTCCCTCACGGTTTCAACCACCAGTTTTCTTTCATCCACATCCATTGACGGTCCTTCTCCTGTACCCCCGCAGATATAAAGTCCGTCTATCTCTTTTGATATGAGAAACCTGACAAGTTTCCTCAAAAGTCTTTTACATACAAGCCCCTTTTCGTTGAATGGGGTAAGCAGTGCAGCATATACTCCATAAAATTTTTCTTTCATCTCTCGCTCCTTTACAGTCTGTCCCTTATGCCAGACTCATCTCATCTTTAACAGGAATTTCAGGTTAACGGCTGCTTCCTCAATCGTTGTCATTGTATTTCTTTTTCCTTGAAGCAGATTCAAAAAGTTTTTTGCCTGGTTAAGATAAAAGTCAGGTATCTCATTCTCAAAAGACGCCAGTTCCTCCCATCTCCCTGTATCATCATTGCTTAATGTAATTGCAGCCTTGGTCCTGCTGTCCATTATGTATCGGAGATTGCCTTCCTCTCCAGTAATCTCAATAAAGAGGGTATACGGCTTCTGGAAAACGTTGTTGGATATGCTAATTAGGCTGTTCCCAAACCTGGCACTTATAACAGCACAGTCTTCAGTTTCTACGACATCCCCGAAGACAAGATTATCATACAGACAACATCCTGCTGAGGGTTTTCCCAGATACCACTGTAAAAGGTCAACCATATGGGAAACGGAATCAAGTATGCATCCGCCACCCATAGACTTTTTAGCAAAATAGATATCCCTGTAGTCAGGTCTGTACTTCCTGTAGTCACCACCGCTTACGACAGATGCCATCTTAGGGATGATATTCTTCTCTATCAGCAGTTCCTTAAACCTGATGTGCGAGGGGATGCTGCGACGGGTAAACCCCGCGGCACATTTTACAGCACCTTTTTTAACAGCATTTAACAGGTCATCCACCTTATCCATATCTGCAGAAAGCGGTTTTTCCATCAGAAACGGCGTGCCCTGCTCTACACAACGTAAAGCCATAGGGACATGGTAATTTGCAGGGGTGGCTATGAGAACTGCATCAAAGGTACTCAGGTTGATGCGGTAAAAATCACTAAAAACTGTTTCAACAGGATATTCATTCTTTATCCTGTCTGTTTTTGTTGAATCTACATCGCATATTGACACAGAGAAACTGCCTGTTCTTAAAAAACCGTCTATATGCTTCCGCCCTATACCCCCTGCTCCCACGACAAGAATCTTTTGTAAAGTAGGCATATCTTCCCTTTCAAAAACCCCTTATCACCTGACAGTTGGAATAAATCAGGGGTTATTTTGCAGAGAGTCCCCCATCCATCATTATGTTCTCACCTGTTATGTAGGGACTTGCGTCTGAAGCAAGAAAAACAACCAGCCCTTTTATATCCTCGCGGTTTGCCATCCTGCCCAGAAAAGTCTTTTTGTTGTAACGTTCTATGAAGCGGGAGTCCTGCGGTTTTTCTTCGTTAAAGAGACCGCCCGGAGATATACAGTTGACCCTTATATTATAGGGTCCCAGGAGAGCAGCATAGTATCTCGTCAGGTTGATGATACCTGCCTTGTGAAAATAGTAATCAGGACCTCCTCCATTCATATCCGTTCCCTCATAGAGAGAAATGTCTGTTCCCAGAACACCATATATTGAAGAGATATTGATTATTGTACCTGCTCTTTTCTTTTTCATCTCTTCCGCAAAGATTCTTGTGATGTTAACAACTCCGGTTGCATTAACCTTCATTGAAAATTCAAAGTCTTCTATGGGCTCATAGGCTGACTTCATAGGTCTTGACACTGCATTGTTAACCAGAACATCTATCTTTGACTGCTCTGCAAGAATCTTTTCTTTCAGTCTCGTAATGCTGTCCGTTGAAGTCTGGTCCAGTTTCTCTCCAAAGGTCTTATATCCCTTCTCTCTTAACTCATCAGCCACCTTCCGGCAATTTTCAACGTTTCTTGAGGCAATATATACAACAGCACCTGCTTCTGCAAGTCCCTCAACAATACATCTGCCGTACAATCCCGCTCCTCCAGTAACAAGTGCAACCTTCCCTTCAAGTGAAAACTTCTCCAGTATCCCCTGTGAAGTAGCCATTTTCCCTCCAGTATCTTTTCCTCTGTATCCTCCCTAAAATTCTTATTTTATGTTGTATTATTAATCAAAGTATTCCAATCGTGCGACATGTGCTCTTAAGTTCTTCCATCTGAGAATCCGTAAGTGAATGATACGGCAACCGCCGCCAGCGTTTATAGATGCCAAAAAGTTCATATACCCCGTGCAGACCGGCGTCAAAACCGCCTTCTACTGACCGGATATAATCAAAAAACGGGTTATCAAATTTGCGAATAACCCTCACCGCAGCCTTGAAATCCTCTCGCTTGATTGCATCCCAGTACTGGTGGGCTATCTCTGGTTTGAATGTAAGAAATGTTGAAAGATAACCATCGCAGCCGTAGTGATAAGCATTCAGATGATTTTTCTTCTGGCCTCCAGAGAATACTGCCCATGAGTCATAGACAATCATTGACAGTCTGCGTCCGAATCCATTGCAAAAATCGTCTTTTACTGCAACAACGTTAGGGACACGGTCACGCACTGCGGAGACAGCTTTGAGACCCCACTTTTCGCCCCGTGGTATGAAAAAGTTGGTTACCATCATAACTGGGATGATATCCGCTGCAGCTTTATAATGCTGAACGATTGTATCTACGGTAAGAGACATAGACCAGTCCGGTGGAAGAATCATCAATATATCCACTCCGATGTCAGTACAGTACCGTGCAAACTCTACGGTCTCCGGGGTACTCCAGATTCCTGTCGCACCGCAGACCATAGCACGGCTACCGACATGCGAAACGACAACACTGGTAATCTCAGCAATCTCTTTAAAAGTCAGGATAGAATAGAGACTATCACCGTGGGTCAGGATAACGGTTTTGCTGCCGCTTTCAATAATAAAATCAATATATCTGCGCAGTCCATTGTAGTCAATCTCTCCGTTTTTCATAAAAGGCGTGCGTATCGTTGCCACAGGACCACTGAGATTATAACGTATCTCATCTCGAGAGAGTTTTGTTTTCATCAATCAGTTATCTCCTGCTGTCCCCACAACAAACTTTTATAGTTACGGCAACAGTGTAATCTTCCCCATACGGTCTGGGTCCTTAACGGTCGTATAAGAAATCCACGTATCAAGCCCGTATCTTGGTATACCAGCAAGTGCTGGGTTGATTACACGTATAATATTCAAATATATGGTCGTACCAGGTTTAACCGGACGGTCTGACATGGTATCCAGTGGAAAAGATAGACGGGTCACCCACTTATCCCCGGAGGTATCAGAGGTGACCTTCAAACCAAAGTTCTCTTCCCCTCCATACTCAGCCGAATTAACCCCCTGCCGCCAGTTTATCTCGCCGTATGAGAGCGCTGCTGCCATTGCAGTGGGTCCTATGAGATACTGGCGGAATGGCTGCCCTGTCTGAAGAGCGATAAATACCTCCCAGTCATCGTAGCAGGCTATCTGCGGAGAAACAACAAGTTTTTTCGGGTTGGAATAGTCAACCAGTTCCATGTATAAATAATTACCGTCATGACAGATGCGGCCTCCGAGTTTTAAAGACGATGGTTCATTACCGCCGCGCTTAAACCATTTTTCGCCGAGAGATGCAGCATTATTCCAGTTAACCTTATCCGTATCTCCACCGGATTCCGCCACCTTCGGTACACTGATATCCGGCAGGGGTGCAGTCGTACGCTCAACGTATTTTTCACGGCCTGTTTTCATATATGACCAGACAGCATACTCCCAGAGTTTGACGCGTACTTTTTCACTTTCTGTTACCGCTGCCCTTTCAGCCTCATCCATATACTTCTGAAGCAGGCCCATTGTCTCTTCATCCCCAAGATATTCCCATGCAACTTTCACGTTCTGATGACCATTGAATGGCTCGCCGTTCGGTCCCTTCGGATAATTAGCATGGTTGCAGTAACGCTTTTCAATCAGTTCATACATCTCGCGCAGAGGCTTGCCGGCCTCACCGTACTGAGAAAAATATTCCTCAAGTAAAGACTCTATATCAATGTCAGGATTATCCATCAGCCGAAAGTTGATGTAGTTTTCAACTTCACCATTGAATCCGCAGTGGAAAATGCCGCGTATATTAAGTTCTTTGAATAGGTCAAACTGTTTCTTCACCTCATGCGCAAAAAAACCCGGGAAGCAGTAAAACTTTCCATTGTTGGCAATCTCAACGGGGAAGGTATTGTACAACCAGAGATACATTGGAACATCCTCTTTCCTTTCCCATTCCCGCAGACGTTCTATCTGTAAATTCAAAGCCGGACTGTACGGCATACGGTTCCCGCTGAGACAGAAATGAACCACAACATTGTCCTCAAGTTTTATGCCTGTCGGCAGACCCTCACGGCTGCCATACGCCAGCGTAGATATCTTCTTGTCCGGATGACTCTTCTTCAATTCTCTGGCAACCTTATTGATAAAACGGAACCAGTAGGTGCTGTGCTGGGACCTTTCATCTTTCCGTTCCGGTTCATACTGAACACTGCATTTTTCACACTTGCAGAAGGAAGCATTGTCCATAGGCTCAATTGCGAAAAATCTTTTCCCCCACTGAAATCCTGGAGAACCGACGCCCCTCATAGTCTTGGTATAACCTCCCTGGTCAAAATAATTCCTTGCATCTTTAATCACCTGTTCTACTGTTGCCTGACTGCTGTAGCAAAGCTGTGGGGGTTGCCCTTCGTATCCCTTTGCAAACAACTCAGGTCTGTCACCCTCAAAAAGATTCTTTTTCCTCTCCATTATTTTTTCTTTTTCTTCGGGGGTATCCACCTTTTTTAAAGCCTCCGTCCACGTTACCTCAAGGAACCTGTCATAATAGTTGTATAAAGAGTGGTTGCAGTGGGAATTTTCACCACCGTTTTTCATCCGTAGCAGAAAAAGTCTGTTCTGTGCACGACGAGCCAGACTGTTCTGATGTTCATTTTTAAACACCCCACTATTTTTACCATAGGCAAGTGCATTGAAATCATTTGCCCCTTTGCTTCCTGCCCTCCAGTGGCCTCCAGCATGGTTATATGATTCAGCCCTGTGGTCAGCCGCAGCTCCACGGTAGTCCATAAATGGTTCCCGCCGGACCTCACCGCCGGTTACACGCAGGGTCTTTTCTTCAGGTAATACTGTACCGTAATCAGTCGGGTTCAGCCACATCACACCACAGTAGTCCCTGAGGAAATCGTACACAGCATACATGGTGCCTGTTTCATAGTCGTAAGAGAGGGGCCAGGTTCGTAGTGCCCCAGATAGGTCTGAGATATAGTCATAGATAATCTCTCCCTTGTCATTTTCATCCTTCCCCATTAAAATAAGAACATCAGGGGAGACAAACCTTATGAGATACTCCTGACTTTTGAAATCACTATTCCGCAAACCTACCTCACGGGTGAAAAAACTCTCTCCTACGAGAATTACCGGACCTTTGACTGATTCGTTATCTTTGACAATCGGGAGTTCTGCACCTGTAATCTTCTTTATGTGGCTCTGAAGTTCAAGCGATGCAAACCTCGCAGACTTGTCTGCATCCTCGGCAATAACAATAGTTGAAACAGGCTGTCCATCTTCCGTTAAAGTAAAGGTCTGTCCGGGTCCCGGAGCACAGGAACTCAAAACCATCAGAAAACACCCCAGAACAAAAAATGCGATACATCCAGACAACGCCCTTTTACCTCTCAAAAAATCTGATATCCTCCGTAAATTAGACATTTCTCCTCCTCTCTTAATAAATTGTCAATTTTATCTTTTTTCTGTTTCAATATCCGCTTCTATCTCAATAATCCGTGGTGTATAAAAACCTCTGGCCTGCGACAGGTCACTGATGCGTATTGCATCAAACCCTGTGACTCCACCAGGTGGAAAAGGAATGACAAACTCACGATAACTGCCTGCCAGTCCTTCACGCACATCACTGATAAACTCCTGCGTGACAGTCTCCCAGATGTCTCCCTTTTCTTTGTGGACATCTATCTGAAAGACTGCACGCGAACGTGCAGGGTCACCGATAGACCATATGATACGCACCTCACGAAGTTGTCTTCCCTTCTCATGTACAGGACCCAGTGTACATCTCATCAGTATGGGTTCGTTCCCTTTATGGTAGGTAAAGATATTCCCTGTTTTACCATCGGTCAGGACACCAATGGTACCTCCCTGAGCCAGAGACCCTTTGGTATCATAGACAAAAACCCTGCCACGAAGAGCGTTTTCTTTTAACACAGGGGTCCCGACAACCTGGTGCAGAAATGCAGGATACTTATCCCATGGCAACTTACGTTCAATTAGTGTCTTTTTATGTACCGCCGCCTGCATATAACTCCATGTTGAAAGTTCAAAAAGTTTCAGCCGCTGCTTTTCAACCTCAGTCTTCGCAAGAGCAATAGCATCATCCATCAATCTTTGCATTGCATCCATACGCTCAGAATTGTACAGCCACTCAAGAGCCATCTTTTTGCTCTGGTGGCCGAAGGTCTTATAGTTATCAGGGTTACAATAGATATCCTCTACCATAAGATACAGATTCTTCATAGGTACGGCAGATGCACCGTAATAGCGGGAGAAAAATTCGTCAAGTATATCTTCAACCCTTTCTGACGGGTCATCCAGCATACGAAAGGTCACATATGCGTCAACCTCCTGTGCAAACCCGCAGAAATACATACCCCTGACTCCTGCATTATAATACTCTTTAAACCGTTTCCCTATGGTATGTGCAAAATAACCGGGGAAGACATGAAATTTAGCCCGGTGCCCAAATTCAAGCGGAAAGGTATAGTAAAGCCATAAACCAATGCGGTGTCCCTTCTCCCTCTGCGTCCATGCGTAAAGGCTCTCCATATCACTTTCCTGCAGGTCTTTACTGTAGACGTTGCGAATATGAAGGCACAACTGGATGGCAACGTTATCCTCCAGTTTTGTTGCCTTGGGTATACCAAGATGGGTCATATATGCAAGGGTGGCTATATATTTGTCAGGATGAGACTTCTTAAGTTCCCGGGCTACCTTGTTAATAAAGGTAAACCAGTACCTGCTGTGCTGGCTGTGCCGCGGCCTGTCAGGTTCATACTGTGAGGTACACCTCTCACACCTGCAGAAACTGGCATTATCCATCGGCTCAACCGCAAAGTAATTCTCTCCCCATTGGTACCCTTTACTGGCAATGCCACTCATAGGTTTGGCATAACCTCCATGGTCAAAGTAGTCTCTTGCATCGGCTACAACCTGTGCTACAGTCTCAGGACTGCTGTAACACAACTGGGGCGGTTTACCCTCATATCCTTTAGCGAACAACTCTGGACGGTAGGCTTCAAAATTGGCATGGTCTTTCTGCAGGAACCTTTCATAATAGTTATACAGGGAATGGTTAACGGAAAATTTCTCTGACCCTCCCATACCGTTTCTCATCAGCCAGAGACGCGTCCATCCGCGCTTACCGTGTATCCACTTCCAGCGGTTGGTGCCCCACCGGGCATACATATCTGGATAGGCTGCCTCTATGTAAGATTTGAACTCAGGGGTACCATCCGGCCACAACTGGGTACCGGCATCATAACCCTCTGCCATATTGCCAATGTGTCCGATGTCCCGATAAAGGAAGGCAGGCCTACGTTTTACATTATGTCCTTGTACTGTCAGGGTATCCTGTTTTGGTAAAACCGTCCCTGCCTCAACAGGGCTGTACCACCGCACATTACAATACTTCTGTAGGAAATGGTAGACGGCATGCAGTGTCCCCTGAGCATCAAAGAGTCCAGGCCATGTGTTAAATGCAAACGGGTCGTTAAGGTCATACGTTACCTTTCCACGGTCATCCTTATCCTGACCTGCCAGTATTATAGAGTTATCAGTAAACCTCAGGGCATACTCCTGCTCTTTCCAATCGGTCAAACCCGCAGACTCAGCAGCCGTGGCATCCCCGATATATATTGCCACCATCCCTTCCTCAGGGGTATTACCAATGGGTATTTCCACACCTGTTATCTGTTTTATATGCCACTGCAGTTCATACGCTCCCAGTTGAGCAGCTCTTGTCGGAGTCTTTGAAAGAACTATTGTTGCTTTCGGTCTTCCGCCAGATACTATCCTTAACGCGGCCCCGGAACCCTTTTCAGCACCACCTGAGAGGACTGCCGCAAGAAAAAAGAACAAAACTGTCAGGATACCTGAATATCTCATCCGTTTCTCCTAATAAGAAACTACCGCTTTGCTGAAACAAGAAAATCAGATGCCGCACCGAGTCCTGTAGAAAATTCTTTTGCTGTAATTCTCCAATTCCCTGTTTCTGCATTCACAGGAATCACAAAAGAAAGGACATATCTACCATTTTCTATAAGACTGTTGCCTGAAATGTCAAATACAGCACCTGAAGGCTGTACGACTGTATAGTTAAAAGGAACTCCGCCCTGCATCATACCGTTTTTGCCTTCAATTGAAATAGTCACTTCAAGGGTTTCACCCTGAAGGACACTCCTTTTCCGAGGTTTTACAGAAACCTTTTCGGGTACATCATCTACAAACATAAAAATCTTGCCGGCCGTAGGACCTATCTCAAAAGAAAATATCTTTTCCCCTTCACGGTTCTGAGCATCCACAACCTTTGAAGAGGTCAGGTCTATAACATATCCGGCAAAGTCCTTATCTACTACAAAGTCTGCTCTCTGTGCTATCCCCTTGTCTTTCACCTTCTCCCACTGTCCCAGATACCTGCCAAACTCCCTCTTATCATTGACAACCACCAGGTATCTTGCACCCTTATACTCAAGTATGTTCCATATAATATCCTCTGTTTTTGAACCCACAGGCAGGGTTGTTCTTTCCCTCAGGAATTTTTTAACCTCGTCTTTCTGTTCCGGCTTAAAACTCTGCATACCCGGTATACCTTCAACCGTACATACATCATCTGCCATTACTATACCGCCCCTCCGTACAAACTCAAGAATCTGCCTGTATGCCGAATCAGGAATTGCATATACACCGGGCAGAACCACAACCTCATAGTCTTTCAGCAGATTACCGTTTTCAAAAAAGTCCTCATCGTAAAGGGTATCATACGGTATACCTGAAAGCGTCAGGGTATCTCCCAGCCATCCGGGTCCCGGCCATCTTACCTGGTGTAGGGAGCCTTTGTGATAAAGATGGCTGGCAAAAGAATTTATCATTGCTACCTTACGTGGATAATTTTCCCATTTCATCATAAGGGAACCGTAAGGCTCCCACAGGGTATTTGAAAGGTTTGCAAATTCTTCCTGTACCTCCGGGATAAAAAGCCCTCCGCCTTCTCCCCCCAGTTTGTTTGCAAGTTCTCTCGCTTTTTTCCAGTCAAGTCCTTTAAACTTTTCCTCTATCTCCTCTATAAGAAGTAATTTTCCCTTATCAAGTACCCTGTGCCATCCCCAGAAACTCATCATGGATAAAGGTCTTGATGCACAGAGCCACACAACCTCCCTGAACATATCAGGTGGAGGAGTCACGGCAAAAGGAGCAGCACCTCCCGGTTTAAAAAGAAACTGGGGCATCCCTGACGGCTTCATCTCTATTCCTCTTGAGGCTGCAGCAAGTCTCTCCTGAATACTTACGGTAACCCTTGGATTTTCATAATAAAACCATTCTTCCGCAACATCGGTATTTTTGCGGTAAACCTTAACAGGCGGACGCCGCAGTATGGGTTCCATTATTGTTTTTATGTCAGGCCTTACCTTTTTTATCTCCTCCAAACATATATTATTTATTGCCTGCTCGTTGGGTCCCTGCGTGTGCCACCACAGGTGAAACCTGTAAAAATTGTCTTTTTCAGTATCCACAACACCTCTTGAAGGAAACCAGCCTTCTCCGAGAGTTGTGGCATTCAACCTGTTATAAGGATGCAGATAAGCCCATGCACTCTTCAGGTCGGAGGGCATCCATTTGGACATATCAATATTGAACCTGTCCATCACCATCTTTCTAAAAGAAGGGCTGAAATCCATGGGAAGTTGCCATTCGGTATTTATTATTGAGTATCTCACCGTATCAAGATTTTTAAGGCCTTCTGCATACCTCCTTGCCCTCTGTCGGGCTGTCTCTTTCACATATTCACTGGAAGGATTTACACCATCATAGGTTCCATCATTTTTTAAAATCCTGTCTTCGTTTATACCCTCTCTTATCCCTCCGTGCACACCTATGCGCGCTTCATTGTAAAGCCCCAGGCTTGTTGCCCAATCAACCTCTCTCTGGCTGGTGCCAGGAATTACATTAACCCCCATATTTTTTACTCTTTCCATACCCTTCAAACTTCCAGACCCGGCATTCCATGCAAGTACAGGCAGTCTGTCAGGATTGCGGTAGGGTCCGACACTGAATGTAAATGACGAATTGAAGGTTTTGTTCTTCGTAGATGTCAACATAACCACCCTGTAGGTCCCCACTGTAAGTCTCTCCACAGGAAACTGATAAATGACCTCCTGCTCACTGTTCTTCCTGAGAGGAAAGGATTCTATTTCAGGTTCTATATCTACACCTTCAATTAAAAATCTTGTCTGTACATTGTTTATGTCTTCGCCTGTCAGGTTTTTCATCGTAAGTATCAACGGTACAATCTTTCTGTCTCTTGAAAAAGACCGCACAGGCATACCATAGACAGGTATAATTCCAGAAGGTAGAATAAGGGGTCTGTCAAAATCCTTCAAATAGTTTACATCGGTATCACCAAAAGACTTTTTGAATAGATATACCTCATCTATCATACCGTTTATGTGGGTTTTGGCAGCAAAAGGGTAACCTGACTCAGCATTGCCCGGCATAATAAAGATGTTTTTACCCTGCACATCTTCATCAACAAAACCCTTTTCTGCCGCGACGTCAAATATCTTTTCCCCATCAATATAAACAATACTTTTGTTTCTTTCCCATGTTATTGCAACAAAACTCCATTCAGTATTTTCCTTAAAACTGCTGAATCCTCTCTTGCCGAAATAACTGTAACTGAGGCGCCCATCCAACATAATATCCAGTTTAAGTGGCGTATTCCAGCCGTATCCTACAGAAAAAAGGGTCCTGTTAACCTTCGCCGGCTTATTCTTCATCCAGAATGTAATTGTTCCTGTTTCAGGGCTGAATGTTTCCGGGGTAACGGGGATATTAAAAACTTCACTGCTGCGTGCATCTCTTCCCTCTATCCATGTGGACGGTGTGAACCTGCTTGAGTAGTGCATACCTGCCTGTTCGAGCATAAGAGCATCCAGATAAAACGTCCCATTGTCTTCCTTTATTATCCTCAGAACAGCCTCTATCGGCTCTTTTAAACCCTTGTCCCCAAACTTTTTTTCACGTTCGTTGTAAGGGAGTGTAACAAAAACCCTCTGCCAATCACTTTCAAGCGTTACTTCCGTTTTTTGAGAGATGTTGTTGGTAATATCTTCCAGAACCAGACTTATCTTCTCGCCTCCTTTTTCTCCTTTCAGATATACCGAGCCTATATACCTCATCGCTACAGGCAGGGTTGCTTTTTGTGTTTCTATCCCTCCGCCCGCCTGTCCGGTTACCTTTAAAGATTGACCGCCGACAAGACCTCTGCCTTCTTTGATGCCACGTGCCTGTCCTGTTAACACGAATCCGTCCGGGAAGCCATCTGCCTTTGAGGACCTCAGAGACAGGTTATTCATGGTTCCCCTCCGAAAATCACCGTAGTTCCCCGCCTCTATAAAAACTGCCTTCCCAAACCTGCCTTCAACGTATCGCGGCTGGTCTGGTTCAGCCCTTACAAAATCAGGGGTGTATGCTAAACTTCCACGTCTGAAATCTGCTCTTATAAAACTGTTGCTGTCTGCTACATAAACATCGGTTGTTCCGTCAAGAGACATGTAAAATAAAACATCCTTCTCCGTAACCTCTGCAGAGCACCTCCCTGTTATTAGGAGTAACGTAAAAAACAAAACCGACAACACAGAAATATATATTCGCCTCATTTCTTCATCTCCTTTTTAAGACCTGCATCCAGCCTTTACAATGATATTATATCCTTCTACATTATTATGCATTCCAGTAATTTTGTCAAGGTAGTTTTCTAATGTACTGAAGTTAAGGCAAAGCCTGTTTCCGAGCACCGAAATTAATTCTTTTTCTCTATATTCCCTTATATCGGAATTTCAGTAATGTAGATTCGCTGGATATCTACTCGTAGCGGAGGGCTTCTATCGGGTCAAGGTATGCAGCCTTTCTTGCAGGATATATCCCGAATGTAATACCTATGGCCACGGATATTGAAAACGCAATGAGGATTGACCAGAAGGTAACTATGGTCACCATAGAAGCAAACTTCGTGACAAGAGAAGGAATGATTATACCGAGAAGTACTCCTATGAGACCACCTACGGAAGAAAGAATAATAGCCTCGGTAAGAAACTGGTTTATTATGTCCCTTCTTTTTGCTCCGAGCGCCCTTCTGATACCTATCTCCCTTGTCCTTTCCGTAACTGTAGCAAGCATTATATTCATAATGCCTATACCTCCAACAACAAGGGAGATGGCGGCTATTGCCCCGAGAACTATGTTAAAAATTCTCGTGGTATGCTCAGCCTGCTTGAGCAGTTGCAGGGGAACCAGTATCTCATAGTCCTGCTGTTTGTGGCTGGATTTAATGGTATCTTCCACAATAGCAGCCGTAGTGATAATCTTCTCAGGAGCAGCAATCTTAACTATCAACCTGTGATACTCCACCCAACTTCTCTCTGTCCTCATACCACTACCCCCCTCACCCACAGTATACTCACCATAGTATATCCTCTGCGTGGTGAGAGGCATATAGACATCAAAGTTTATATCTTCTGCTTCAAACCCGACCCCGGATACTATTGCACGTTCACCTGCAATCCCTATGACAGTGAAGTAGTTGGTGCCGATTCTCACAGTCTTACCGACCGCTTCCTCAAGTGGAAACAGATGGCTTTTTATGGATGAGCCGAGAACCACATAGGGTTTCCTCATCTCATAGTCTACATGATTGAAAAACCTCCCCTCAATTATCTTTATGTTCATAACCTCCGGATATTCAGGATAGGTTCCTACCAGTCTGACACTGGCACTCTTATCAAGGTACCACACATCCCTTTTGTCTTCCCATGTAGGGACAATCTTCTCAATGGAGGGTATGGTTTGTATCCTCCTCAGGTCAAGCGGGGTAATCCCATAGACCTTGAGATATGACGTCTGCTGGGAGCCCGGAGCGACCACAGGCTCAACAGCCCGCACAATGATGTTGTGGCTGCCGAGTTCCTTGATTTTTTCTCTTGCTTCAAAACTGGCTCCCTCACCGATAGCAAGCATGGCGATAACAGAAGCAACACCGAAAACAATACCGAGAACCGTTAACATAGAGCGCAGTTTGTGAAGGTATATATCCTTCCAGCCGGCCTTTACAACTCGTATTACGTGAAGTATGTTGAATCTCATCTTTACCTTTGACGCAGGTTAAAACCTGCAGATACTTTTATTGGCTGACCAGCTCTCCATCAAGTATCCTGACAATCCGGTTGCCGTAGTTGGCTATACTGCTGTCATGCGTTATGACAAAAAGCGTGGTACCCTCTTCCTCGTTGAGATTTTTGAGAAGTTCCATTATCTCTTTCCCTGTTTTTGTATCCAGGTTGCCCGTAGGTTCATCCGCAAGCACGAAGGATGGGTTGTTTATCAGTGCCCTTGCAATGGCAACCCTCTGCTGCTGCCCTCCGGAGAGTTCAGTTGGTCTATGCATAACCCTGTCTTTAAGCCCCACTATCTCCGCCATCAGCAGAGATTTTTCCTTAATAGTTTTTTCATCAATCCCTTGGTAGAAAAGGGGTAGACCTACATTTTCTATCACTGTAAGGTGCGGTATAAGGTTGTATGACTGAAAGATAAAGCCTATCCTCCGACTCCTTATTTCAGACAGTTTTTCATCGTTTAGAGAAGATACCTCATCTTCTTCTATAAGATACCTTCCTGTTGTCGGCTTATCCAGACACCCCAGTATGTTCAACATGGTGGTTTTACCGCTTCCCGAGGGTCCCATAAGAGACAGGTGTATCCCCCGTTCTATGCTCAGTGAGATACCCTTCAAAACAGGGATTTTAATATCCCCCAGTATGTAGGTCTTGGTTATCTCCTCAAGTCTGATTATCTCTCGTGCCATTTTCTCATCTGCCTTCGGAAGGTGTTCTTCTCGGAACACCTCCGCTTCTCTCCCCATCTCTCCTGCTCTTGTTGATAACTTCAGCGGATTCACGTGTGCCCTGTACACCTTTGTCCATAACCGTTTGAGGCTTCTGAATCTCTTCGGAAGGGACATTCTCCACACCGGACTGTGAAGGCACCTCTGTTTCAGGTATCTGTTCCTGCCTGAACCTTCCCGTCTCTTCAAGTTCAGATTTCTTGACCGCTGACGTAATGGAAACTCCGGGTCTGATAACAACATTTTCGCCTTCTTCCAGACCGTTTTTTATCTCCGCCGCCGTTTCACTGCTGTCGCCCAGTTCCACCTTCCTGTCAGTAAGGACTCCGTCTTTTAAAACTGCACAGTATGACTGTCCTGCCTTAAAAAATACAGCATTTACCGGAACCGTCAGAACATCCTTCAACTCTTTTATAAGTATCTCAACCTGTGCTGTCATACCGGGCTTAAGAAAGTCCTTACTCTCATCAAGACTTACCTGGGTAACGTAAACGTTCACATCAGGATTGAGAAACTTCAGCGTGGAATCGGGCATAAGGGCAATCTTTTTCACCCTGCCCGTAAGGGAAATATCGGGAAAGGCATCTATCTTTACGTTCGCAGGGAGTCCCTGTTTTACCTTTTTTATGGCAGATTCGTGTATTTTTACCTCAACACCCATGCTCCTGAAATCCGGCAGGTTAAAAATTTCCTGCCTCTGTCTTATTGACGTACCGGGCTGTATCGGGGACTGAGAAGCCCACGGACGGTTGCTCGTGGCATAGGTAACAAAACCCTGTTTGGTAGCCTTTATGGTACATGCCTCTATCTGCTCCTCAATATCTCTCAGATTGTTCCTGTTAAGAATGTATGTTGACTTCTTACTTCGCAGGTTTGCCTCGGACTGAATCATCTTCGCCCTGGTAGTCCCTATTACGCGTTCAAGTTGCAGTTTCGCCTCCTCGTAATCCGAGAGCAGTTTTTCCACCTGCTTGGTAAAATCATACTTGAGAAACAACTCATACTCAAGTTTTGCCTTTTCCAGAGAGACCTCCTTTTGCTGCAGGGCGAGCCTGTCGGCTTCCAGTTCAATCTTTGTCACGTAGCCCTTCTCGGATAGTTTCTCACTCCATTCCACCTTTTCTTTTGCCCTGGCAACCTCTTCCTTGGCCAGGTCTATTGCATTTTCAAGTGTTCTTTTCTTGTTGAGCGCTTCCCCGCCGAGATTATCACTCCTGAGTAAAACCGCAAAATTGATTTCTTCGCTCTTTCCTATGATGCTCTCAGCGAGTTTATCCCCCAGGTACTTGTTCAGGTCCATCTCTGCAAACTTCACCTTAAGTTCGGCCTGGGTTATATCGCTTTCATTCTGTTTTTTCAATATCTCAAGGTTCTGCTCTCCCTCGGTGTAGGATGCCAGACTGTTTTCCACACTGAGTTTCAACTGTTCTCTTCTGTCCTCAAGGTCCTGAGAATCAAGTTTAATAAGAATCTTACCGTTTTTAACGTCTCCCTCCGTTATCTGGGTACCCTCATCCACCACCTCAAGGATGTTTCTGCTGCCGGGCACCTCGTTCACTATCTTCTGCGACTCCAGAGCAATGAGATTGCCTCCTTCCACAACAGTAATCAAAAGATTCTGCCTCTGAACAGTATAAAGGACAAGTTCGCTGTGCCTTCTTCTATTGATGTTAATCCTGTTTATAAGAAAAATGCCGGCAAGCAATATGATAATTAGATAGAATATCTTATTCTTCACCAGTTTTTTTAGTAATTTTTTCATACAGGTTACCCTCCCATAAACCTTCATCATCCACCTGCAGATACTCAGCGGAATAAAGAAATCTCAGATAAGCGACGATGTAGTTCACGACGGCAGAAGCAAGGTCGTTTTTGGCACTCAGATAAGATTCCTCTGCCTCAAGCACGTCCCTCGTTGTAGCCCTACCTGCCTGAAGGAGAAGGTCAGTACTCTCTATCCTTCTCTCTGCAAGAAGCAGACTGTTTTTTTGTATGAGATAACTCTGGTAGTACTCCTCCATATTCCTGTACTGCTGGTAGACCTCCAGTATCACGGTGTCTCTCTTGTTCTCAAAATTACGCTGCTTCCTGTTCAGGTCTATCAGAGCACTCTTATATCTGTTTCTGTCAGGAAGTCTGTCCAGTGGCAGGTCAAACTTAATCCCCGCTCCGTAGGAAAAGTCCGTAAAATCAAAGGTGGGATGCGACATGGTCTCAGTACTCCCTGTTGAATACACCGCAAGGTCCACCTTAGGTCTGAGGTTATCAAGTGCAATGGTTATTTTCCGCTTTGCATCCTCAACCCTGTCATAATCAGTGAGAAGGTCCATACGCCTGCTGAGCGCATTTCTGATTGATTCTCTTAGGTCAAACTCAGGCATGGTAACTCCGGCTTCAATAAGACGTTTCAGAAGTTCTTCATCCAGAACAAGCACCGATTCTGTCGGCAAACTTAGGTATACCTTGAAACTATCCATCTGGTAACTATATGAATTTCTGGCGTTCACCCATCTCTGGTAGGCGGTATATTCATTCTGCCTTGCTTGGTCCACCTGCAGAGCAGGAAGCCTGCCAGCATTGGCAAGCATCTCTATCCTCTCTCTCGTTGACTTAAGACTTGTATAGTTGTTATAGAAATTTTCAATCCTGCTTTTGCTCAAAATGATTTCAAGAAATTGTTCGGCCGTGTCAATGGAGAAATCCTTGAGGTACCTCATAAAAGACCTTATTTCGTATATGGCATTTCTTTCAGATTGTATCAGACCCTCTTGTGCAATTCTCCGTCCGGCCCCCCGCAACAGGGGCTGCAAAATATTCATAGAAATGATGGTCTGTATATCGGTATCTTTGTCCCCTGTAAGATATCTTATGAAATCCTTGGTTATGTCAAAGGTGAGCTCAGTTCCTATTGCAAGCCACCTGAACAGTCCGAAACTCAAGGCACCTGATACGCTTTCTTCATCTCCTTTATTCCAGTAAAGGTTACCGCCTAAGTCAAACCTGTTTCCAAAAAGATAACGCTGGTAGGTCAGGTCAAGAATATTCAGGTAGACATCCTCCTCCATTGACTTGTAGGTCCTGTTGTTTCTTACAGCAAGGACTATTGCATCCTTTAACTCAAGAACAACAGTTTCGGAAGAGGTGTCATCAGTGATAGGTATGGCTTCATCCGGAAGAACCTCTGTTTTTATTCCGTCCTTCTTCTCGTCTATAATACGGTATACCTGTCTGTCCGCGGACTCCTCAAGGTATCTGACGGAACATCCCGCAAAAAACAAAAAAA
>CAYOYL010000121.1:0-1963 GCA_964408175.1 uncultured bacterium | reverse complement strand
ACCGTAGAAACACGGGTGTCTGATGGGAGGACAACTCACAGCCATGTAAATCTTCTTCGCACCTGCCTCCCGCAGATTCCTTATCCTCAGCCTGCTGGTCGTACCCCTTACTATGGAATCCTCAATAACGATTATTTTTTTTCCCTTTACGACATCCCTGACGGGGTTAAGTTTTATCCTGACACCCATCTCCCTTGAAGTCTGAAACGGCTGTATGAATGTCCTGCCTATGTAGTGGTTCCTTACGATGCCCATCTCAAAGGGCATCCTCCTCTTCTGCGAAAAGCCGAGTGCAGCAATATTCCCCGAGTCCGGTATGGGGACAACAATATCTCCGTCAAAAGGAAACTCGTCAGCAAGTTTCTCCCCCAGTTTTTTCCTCACACGGTAAACACTCTTTCCGAATATCTTGCTGTCGGGTCTTGCAAAATATATGAACTCAAATATGCACCGTGCAGTATCCTTTGCCGCAGGCAAGAAAGAACTCCTGACCCCTTTATCGTCTATTGTCAGTACCTCACCCGCGGAAAGTTCCCTGATATAACGGGCACCCATCAGGTCAAAGGCACAACTCTCAGAAGCAACGGCATACCCGCCGTTTATCTTTCCCATGCACAGAGGTCTGAACCCCCAAGGGTCTTTCACCGCAATAATTCCTTCGGGAGTGAAGATAACGAGAGAGAAAGAACCCTTAAGTCTTGATAGCGCATCCTTAAGTCTGTCATGAAAGGTGTTCTTATGGGATACGGTTATCAGGTGCATCAACACCTCAGTATCAAGGGCCGTCTGAAATATACTGCCCCTCTTTTCAAGTTTCTCTCTGAGAGACGCACTGTTGACAAGGTTGCCGTTATGCGAAACTGCATAGTTTTTCCCTCTGTACTCGGCAAAAAACGGCTGTACGTTTTTCAGGGATGAACTTCCTGTTGTGGAATATCTTACGTGTCCTATGCCGAATCTGCCCTTCAGGCGGGCAATTTCCCCGGATTGAAAGACCTCGGGCACCGTACCCATCCCCCTCTTGATGGAGACCTGCTTTCCATCGGAAACAACAATGCCGCAACTCTCCTGCCCCCTGTGCTGAAGAGAAAACAAAGCAAGGTACAGCATCTCAGCCGCTCTTCTGTTCCCGTAAACTCCAGATATCCCGCAGTTTTCCCTCAGATTAACCACTCCGAATACCTCCTACGTCGCCAAAAGTGTCAAGTGTCAAGAGTTGACCCCTCATTTAAAAAAGTTCACGACGTTTTTGAAAAACATATACCCGTAACCGGCCTCTTCTGTATTCCCTCCATCTCTGTGCCAGTCGGGAAAGAGATACCTTGAAACAGCCCTCTCAGGGTGCGGCATCATCCCCAGTACAAGCCCGCTGGCAGATGTCAGTCCGGCTATACTACCCATGGAACCGTTCGGATTATACGGGTATCCCTTTATGCTCCCGTCAGGTCCGCAGTACCTGAAAATAACAAGTCTGTCATCCTGTATCTTTCTGAGGACATCCTCATCTTCCGTAATAAGCCGCCCTTCGGCATGGGCTACGGGAAGTCTTATCACCGGCGGCATCCCCTTCAAAAAGGGTGAGACGCTTTCCTCAATCCTCAGATATACCCATCTATCCTCAAACCTTGCTGAATCATTCCACCCGAGAGTAACTGACTGTCTTCCTTCATAAGGCAGGATACCTGACTTCACCAGCACCTGGAATCCGTTGCAGATACCTATTACCGGTTTGTCCTCACCTATGAAGTCCCTGATGTCACCGCCAATGTTATATTTTATCTCATTTGCAAGAACCCTGCCTGCGGATATATCATCTCCATACGAAAAACCTCCGGGTATAACAAGCGCCTGGTAGTCCTTCATTCTTACCTCTCCCCTTTTGATTCTGTTTATGTGGACCCGTTCGGGTAACCCTCCGGCAAGCATGAATGCCCATTCTGTCTCCCTGTCGCAGTTTGTGCCC
>CAYOYL010000120.1:0-4605 GCA_964408175.1 uncultured bacterium | reverse complement strand
TCCCTTTTTATCTTACGGGCAATAGAAAGCAAAAAGATAAGATGAAAACATTCTATTGTCTGTTGTATAGTCATTACATGTCGAGTAGACACTTTCCCTCCCAAATCCCTCTTAATCACCCTTTGATAAAGGGGGAATTAAAGGGGGATTTATTCATTTTTACCCCTTCAGAGATAATACCACTAATTGACACATATGTCAACTTTCTGTATTATACAAAAAGGGGACAATCCCCTTTTCACTCAAAGAGGAAGGGTTGAATGCGGGGTATAACCTTTTGAAAATTTTTAGTGTCGTTAAGATATTTTCTGCACTGCTTTGGCTCTATATGAAGATAGTTGTGGTTGCAAATCCTATTATTTATCTTTTCCCCTATATACTCACAAAAAGAAGAATAGAGCCACTTTTCAGGGCTGTCTACGAGAAGTTTATGTACAGGTTCAAGATGGAAGTAGAGTATCATATCCCGAACCAGACCATCATCCTGTATGAGGACTTTTTTAAACCTGCTCTCCCACAAAGGTCCTCTTCTTCTGTGTCTTGTATTAAAATACTTTGTGTAACTATTGAGAAGTCTGTTCATATAGAGGGAGACACCCTTATCCTTTCTCTGAAGGAGTAAAAGGTGTATGTGGGTGGGCATTACGCAGTAGGCTACAATATCAACAAGATTTTCATTATCTCTATCTGAATGAATATCAGGGCTGTTATGAAGAACCTTATTTATGGAGGTCAGGTTGTAGTTGGACTCTTTATACAGGTTATACTTTGAAAAGGTAATAGGACGTTTTTGCAGAAAGAACCTGAGCGCCGCCTGCATCCTCTCATAGTCCTTCTCTTCCCTGAATATAACGTAGTTGGAAATGCTCTTGCTATAAACGTGGTATACCATAATAAAAAGGGGACAATCTACTTTTTATTTATATCTACGGGGTTATGTATGTATCACCCTCAATGTGCAGTGTCTTCTCCTTGTGGGTTAAAACCACCCCTTTGAACTCCTTCTGCCCTGTCTCGCCTGTAGGCGCATATGCCTCATATCTTATCTCAAATGGCTCTAACTCTTTACCGAATACCAGCCACTTGTAGGTGCTTTTTTCTCTCTTAACAAAGGCAGGGGTGCTCTTGATAATACCCCAGTCTTTGGGCAGCGTCTCCTCAATTATTACTCCTGTTGTACCTTCCAACGGATATACCTTAACCACCACGTTGATAAATCCGCCCGGTTTATAGTGTTCCGGCAGGTCCCTTTCCGCTCTGGTGACGGGTCTCTTCTCAGGGGTTTCTGAGACATTCTCTTCCACATTATTGCGTTGTATTATTACCTCTTTCTCTTTTGTTGTGGTGCACCCCGTGATAAATATCAAGGTGAAGACAAGCAAGAAGATTGTCTCTTGTCGAGCAGACATTTTCCCTCCCAAATCCCCTTCTTACGGAGGTCCGACCTCCGTAGACTAAATAGTGCCGCTGCCTCTTATTGTACCGCTTCCCTTTCTTGAACGGTAAACACCCGTTATTATCCCTCCGCCTGTACCGCTTACCTGATATGTGATTGTCTGCGACTGGACGGACTGTCCATACATCAGCCAGGTATAACTGCCACCGCTCTTTTTGAAATAGTTTGGCGAGGCAGAGGTTATTGTATATCCCCCGGGAATATTTTCTGTTATTATCAGACCGCTTATACTTGTGTTAACTGTTATCTTCAGGGTGACGGATGCTGTCCCGCCTGAAGAAGATATAGTTCTTTCTACCATTACAGTCTGCG
Source organism: uncultured bacterium (assembly GCA_964408175.1). Taxonomy (GTDB): domain Bacteria; phylum Ratteibacteria; class UBA8468; order B48-G9; family JAFGKM01; genus JAFGKM01. Next base: position 2,837 of record CAYOYL010000120.1, on the reverse strand, counting down.
AATCCGTCTCTTCTTCTTCCTCCTCTTCGTTTTCCTCCTCTTCACTATCGCCGCTCTCCCCTTCATCACCACTGTTATCACTTTCCTGCCCGCCCCCGTCAGGAACATTAGAGCCAGATGAGGAACCACCTGATAAACCAGAAGAAGTAGAGGTTGAGGTTGGTTTTACGGATGCCAGATGAGATGATGTATTCCCTGCAGGGCTGTTAGAAGATGTCATCGCTGCCGTCATACCAGAAGACGATACAGGTGATAGGGCGGCAGGTCTCTGGGTTGAAACAGGAGAACCTGTATGCGGGACAGAAGTAACAGAAGCAACGGTTCCACCACTCTCCCATGAGGGATAATAACTTTCATACAGTGCAAGTATCTTTTTGAACCAGTCGGGGTGTGGTGTTTCTTCTTTTTTTTCTGCCTGAGGGATTGCAGGGATGTATAGTACAGACTTCTCGGTTGCCTGCTCTTCTTCTGCGGGTGCTATTGCATCTTCAACGGGAGGCTCTTCAGAGAGGGAAATATCAGAGACAGGAGAGACTACTGCAGGCACCCTTAACCTTCTGGCAGAGAAGTGTCTTGCCGCCAGAAGTGCCACCACCAGAAGAATAATTAAAACACCAGCAGACCTGTATTCTCTTTTCCCCATTTTATTGAAGTAAAAGGGGACAGGCTACTTTTCATGACAAGGAAAAAAGGAGCGAGAACTAAAAAGTAGCCTGTCCCCTTTTTAGAATTTATAGACCGAGACGTACGCCGGTAAATAGCCGCCAACTGCTTGAACCGTATCCGTCAATGACCTCCACACCTCCGCCTATCACAAAAGATGTGTTTTGATACCTGTACCCGTAAGAAAAAAGTGCCTCAACAGGTGTGCTCTCGGTATCAAAGAGTTCTTCGCTTCTTCCGTATAACTCACCCGCGATGTAAGAAGGCGTGTCGGGTATCTTATAAACAATGCCCACACCAAAAAGGATAGAGTGTTGTATCTCTATCTGTGCAAGGTCTTCGCTGGGCTGGTAGGCATAACCGAGGTTTGCGGTAAAGAGTGTGTTCTCGTTAATCTTCCTGTCATATATCCCTCTGATACCTGCACCCCAGTTTTCATCCATCCCCAGTCCCGCATCCTCATTCCCTGTTGGCAACTGTACATAAGGGGCTATGGCAATGTTCCCTGTCTCACTCTCACGTAACCTGTACTTGCCGCCCAGTATTATGTCGCCAAAGCCGTCTTTTTCTATGGGTGCCTCTGTACTCTGGTTAAAAACATAAGGGATGGTAAGAGATACCTGCATATACTCTGACAGACCCATAGTTATTCCTGCATTCAAAAGACTCTGATTCTCAATGAGGTCTATCTCGGTCCCTCCTAATTCTCCCTGTAGAGGGTTGTCCGCATAGGAGTAAAAGAGGTCCACTGCCAGTTTCTTTTGTCCTACTGTCCTGGTTGTAGGGACCATCACCGTATACTCTTCAGCCGGCGCCACCTTGAAGTGGTTGGTCTCTGCGGCAAAGGATGTAGAAGCAACACCCAAAAGTATCCCCACTGCCAGCAGTGTTACAACCGCCTTTTTTGCCCTCCTTCTCAAGACAAGAAGGAAGAGACCAAATGCCAGCATAATATATGGTAGTAACCCGTTAACCACAGTGTATGCAAGCCCGTAAAGAGGTGTTAGAGCAACCCTTGCTACGGTCCTGAGCACTTCATTGCCTGCTATGATTCTGGCATATCTCGGGCTGTGTATGTAGTACCACCTGACAAATGCCCTGCCTGCCGCACCTGTCATAAGATACCTGTCCCTGAACTCTCTGAGAATTTGCACGTGTCTCTCAAAGGGTGAGCCGTAGGCCGCTGTTGCAATAAAGCATCCTCCGCTTCCGCCTGATACATTATCATATCCGGAAAAGACGCTTACACCCAGCGGGTCGGCGATAATTCCATTTTCAAGTCCATCAGAGTCCCACTCTCCAAAGTCAGTTAAGGTTATCTGCAACTGGGTGTATGTCAGGGGCACTTCATCTGTCGTCTGTATGGTGCCTAAGTTTACAAAATCAAAGGGCACCCATTCTTCTTCAGCAGGTTTGTACTTCCATATGCTGCCCGAGAAGCTACCCGGAACCAGTATTATAAAGTCAACCGCGCTTCCATGCGGGTACACCCCTTCAATGCGGATGTCAAACATATAGTCGACAGCCGGCCCTTCAGGGACATCTACATCTTCATCTTCCATATTTATGGTTTCAACAGTGATGCTGGTGGCATTTCCCGGAAGGGCAAGCATGGTTTCACCCGTTGTTTCGTCAAAGAATACATAAGCACCTGTTGTTGTACCAATCTCATCAGGCATACTATCAAGGAAAGCCTCTTTCTCCGGTACACCAACTACAGGCGCTGCGGGTACCCTTTCAACCTGAAACTCTCCAGAGGGGTAAGACCATAAGGGTTCAGGTGCAGGCTTGACTTCTCCTCCTCCAGGAAGATAATATTCACCAAGGTCTCTGTCTCTGATTAACCATACATAAGAGACGTCCGGTTCAAAGACTCCCCAGGGTATCTCAAACGATGCTTCGTTATCTTCATCCAGTTCTTTCGCATCATATTCCACGCTGTATATGGAATCGGGCAATACTTTACCAGATGCCTGACCGAGAGATGGAAGAATCTCTACGGTGCATTTGGCTGTTCCGCCTGTGGTGCTGCGGTAGAACTGCGCGGTAAACTCAACGAATGGAGACGCTTCCGCTTCGGTAATTGTATCTCCGGGTTCTATGGTTTCAGGCAACTGGAGTATCACCATCGTTACATCTATGCTGGCATCGCCGCCGTTTGATGTGACCGGGAC
>CAYOYL010000119.1:0-2269 GCA_964408175.1 uncultured bacterium | reverse complement strand
TATCCTGACAGAAAAGTTGTTTTATTTTTGCGGGCTTTGCACCGGTATTCTCAAGATAAAGATAGACCTGTTTATAGTCCTTGCTGTAGCCGATGAAGGAGAATTTTATATCAGGCGGCACAGGTTCAATGACTGCATCAATTGTTTCTCCGCTGCTAGGCAGTGCAGATATACGGATGAGTTTGTTGGTGTCCCATCTCTGTTTTATCTTCAGGTTGGCAAATTCTCCCGGCTCTATCACGGGCGGCACGGTCTGGTGCCAGATGCAAAAGTCGTTAGGGATGGCATCCATCTCTATCCCGTTATAAAAAACCTTTTCCACCTCTACCGACTGGCTTGAGGTGTTTTGAAAGAATATGTGTATTGTGCCCCTGTCAAGTTGGTGGACCTTTCTGGAGTATGCGCCGGTAACAGTCGCGGATGAGCAGAAGAAAGCAGGGAAAAGTAAAAACACGATGAAAACTGTTTTTATTTTCATCTTACCTATATTATACCCCCCCCCCTGAAATTTTGTCAAGAGATGCAGGAATGCCTGTATTATCAGTATACGTCCCGGTCAAGGTTGCGGTACCCGACTGCTTCGGCGAGGTGCTGGGGTTGGATGATATTACCTTTTTCTATAGGCGGTACTGCGGTGTTCCGCTGCTATCATAAAAACAATTTTTTCTTCTTCATCTATCTCGTAAAAAAACCGCCAGGAACCAATTCTGTATCGCCACATATCAGGCTTCCATACCTTAAGTTTTTTAATATTCGGGCCAAAGTGCGGTTGCTGTCTCAATTGTAGGTAAACATATTTTTGAAGTTTGCCCTCAACGGTTTCCCTGAATGAAAGAGCAACCTTTTTCAAATCCTCCATAAACCTGTCGGTTTCAAAAATCCTGTATTCAGGAGACAAATTTACCTTTCTTCCTTTTTGCGTCATGGGAACCTTCTTTTAGACGTTTGACAAGATATTCGTTGGAAAGTATTTCGGCAATCTCCAGGTCATCAGTAAATTCCAGTTCGTTCATATAGTAAATGGTTGCCGTTTCAATAAAATTTGATATGGGACGGTTCTCAGATTTTGAATAATCAGCAATCTTCTGATAGGTTTCTTCGTTGAGACGGATAGTCACGGTTTTTGACATAAAGGATACCTCCTTTGTATTCTTTTGTATTCAAATAGAATATACATTCTTCTTAAACAAATGTCAAGATTTCAAAGGATTAAAACCTTATATTATCAATTAATATCCCTGTCCTGACTGCGGTACTGGATGGCTTCGGCGAGATGCTGTGGACGGATGGTGTGAAATCAATCGCAATAATCCTGCAGCATTTTTTCAAACAGAGGTTTTATTGCCGGAAAATTTTTCTTAATCGTTTCCCATATCCTTTCAGGTTTTACTCCGAAATACTCATGAATAACTTTGTCCCTCATACCGGTCATTTTTCTCCACGGTATATCCGGATATTTTTCCCTTATTTCCTCAGGTATGTTTTTAGCCGCTTCTCCAATAATCTCAACAGACCTTACCACTGCATAAATCGTTTTCGTATCTGCCGCAAGTTCGGCATATTCCATGCCCTTTACAAATTATTCAGCAGCATTCATAGCATCAACTATATCCTGTATATAATCTCCTATTTCCCTTTTCATAAAAAGACTACCTCTTCTAATATACGTTTGCCGATTCTGGGCTTCAAGGCGGATTTTTCCACCAGGTCAACATTGACTCCCAACAAATCGGTTAAATCATTTTCAAGACCGACAAAATCCAGCAGGCTTATCCTTGCATCTTCAGCAAATTCCACAAGAATGTCCAAATCACTAACGTCTTGCTGTTCATCCCTGACATATGACCCGAATATTCCTATTTCTTTCAAAGCATATTTCTTTATCAATTCCTCTTTATGCACTGTAAGCAATTCCTGAATATGTTCAAATGTCTTCATATCATTTCTCCATCCACTATTGCCATAATCATATAATACTCAATGCTCTGTCAGAAGTCAATACTCTGAATTATTGCATCAGCAGATATCCTTATCCTGACTGCGGTACTGGATGGCTTCGGCGAGATGTTGGGGCTGGATATTCTCTGAACCGTCAAGGTCTGCTATGGTCCTCGCTACCTTCCTTATCTTGTCATATGCCCTCGCTGACAACTGCATCCTGTCAAGGGCGGTCCTGATTATTAGTTGCTGATACTCTTTACTAATGTTAAAATATCTGTATGGAATTCAATGCAAATAAAACTGTATCATATTGGATAGATGGCGCATT
>CAYOYL010000118.1:0-5786 GCA_964408175.1 uncultured bacterium | reverse complement strand
AAGACTGATGCAAAGGCACTACTGGAAAATGTGGACTGGAATACATTTGGTTTTCACAGAGCAGTATTCTTCGGGGACTACAGACAGCAGTTCAAAGACTTTGCCAAACTGATAGGGTACGAGGTTCTGGAGGAAGACAGGGTCAGATAATTATTACCCCTTACCCTCTCCTCTGAGGGGATTAAGGTGGGGGATTTGGAAGTGAAAATGAACAGGAAACAACAGGCATACGACTTTGACGATTACAGCCGAAAACCTGTCAGTTTTTACTACTGCCAGGCAGGATTTCATAAAGACGGTTTCAAGCCTGTCTACATCTGGACAAACGAGGAATTTTCCGGCGGCACTGCTCTTCTGCACGACTGCAGCACAAACAGGGAGATTGCCGTTCCGCTAAAACCGCACGGAACCAACATCTGGGGACGTCAGGACTGGACTGCCGACTGTTCGTCTGTACGCAGGGAAGGTGAATATACCCTGAAGGTAAGGTTTGGCAGACATAACGCTGAGACCGCCCCTTTTGCCATAAGCAGGGACCTCTACGGGAACCTTCGTGAAAAATCTGCCAAACACTACTATCTCAAGCGCTGCGGTATCTTCTGCCACACACACGACGGTTACATCTACTCCCTGAAACCGAAAAGTCTTGGAAAGGTTATCCGACACATACCTGCATCAGGCGGCTGGCACGATGCGCATGATGACAACAAATGGACAGCCTATGTCTGGGCGGCTGTCTACGGTCTGCTGAAGACTGAAGAATCTTTCTCACCGAGGTGGACCGGTAACAACGGCCCTTATCCCTACTGCCTGTCGGAGGCATGGTGGGAGGTTGACTGGCTTCTGAAGATGCAGAAGCCCGACGGTACATTCTATACAGGGGTCTTTGAATGGTTCCCTTACACAAAGGCAAATAGAACAATGCTGCGGATACACCACCTTGAGCAGAATTATGACGACCTGCACCAGGATAAGCGTGCGGTACTTGACATCTGGGGAAAAAATGCCGTCGTCAAGATTCTGGGAGCACCCATTTACACCTTCGCGAGCACGGCACCAAAATACTTTGCCTATCTGGCACACATCCTGCGATACTTCGGTCGTCTGCTGCAGCCGTATGACAGTAAGAATGCAAAACGCTGTGTCAATGCAGCAGCAAAAACAATCAATTATCTGGAATCCATGAAGAGGTATCCGCCCTATCAGAAACTGGAGGTACTTGCAGGTATGGCTCTTTACTACATAGAGCAGGCAAAGGAAAAAAGAGATGCCGCATCAATCAGGAAGGCCGAAGTCTCCCTTGAAAAGATGCTGGCTCTACAGCAACCTGAGGGCTACTTTCATTCATCCGAGAACTGCCGGGGGCTGGAACCCTTCCCTGAGGAAGCAGGCGATGAAAGGGTCTTTCTTGATTATCCATTCGGGTATATGCATGCACTTATTGAGTATCTCGGATATGCACAGGATAACAAAAGACTCTGTAACCTGACGGACAAAGTGAAAGAATCGCTGTACAGGTTCGCCCGGATGCTGGAAGGGTTCTGCCGTGCCACAGTATTCCGCCAGCCCACGGAAATTCGTTTTGACCGTACGCCATCTGTCATTATACCCCGGGCCATAGCAAGACACGGTTACAACCCTTACATCCTTTCTGCAGGAACTGTATTTGCTGCAGCGGAGAGGCTGGCAGGGTACTCTGGCGGTCTCCAGATGGCAGAACGTCAGTTGCAATGGGTACTGGGTGCCAATCCACGGTTTATGTCTTTTATGAATCAGGTCGGCGTACGCAACTCAGGTCAGTACGCTGCAGCATCCTCTGTTTCATACAGATACTACTCTTCCGCCTTCTACCGCCACCTGAGGGATATGCGATGGGGCGTTACCACAGGCATCTACGGCGGTCTGGATAAAGAACTGAACGACGGTATCAAAAGAGACCTGCTCTACCCACAGCCTGAAAATTACCCCAATGCAGGTAACTCAATGAACGGGAGATACGACCACCTTGCTCAGGAGACATGGCTGAACTGCAACGGCTGGATGTTACTGTTACTATCTTATCTGCAAAGATAAAAATTCCGTCTTGCAGGTGTGCTAAATTCACAGCCCTGCCAGCAGGTTCAGTGCCTTACGATAATTTCCCCCAACCGTTCGGCTCTGTTTTATGCTGAAATTCGTAAAGAGCCACGAAGCCCTGTTCCACACTTTTATCTTCAGGGCAAACAACTCAGGCTCCGACTTCTGAAGCATCTTCAGTGTATTCTTGGTCTGCTCCAGTATACTCCAAACAGCCTCTTTCATAACCTCACGGTGGAGATTTCTGAACGAGCGGAGAGTTGATTCAAGAGCCTCCGTGGTATCTGATTCAAGTGCATTCAGGGCTGTTGTAAACGTCCCGGTAACCTGAGAAAGATGCACCTTCGGTATGATTTCCGAACCGCTTCCGTAACCACCCCATATCCCGCTGATAATCAAGGCGTGCTGCGGTAAGTTCCTCCAATATCTTTCTCTTTTCCCCCATCATTTCTTCTCTCCTTTAAGTACCACATCAAGTAACGTTGGCTTGTCTTCTACTATTTCCACGCGAAACTTTTTGGAACGGTATCCATGGGCAGCAATCTCAACCTTATAAACACCCGGAGAAATGATACGCCTGTAGTCCCCATAACGCTTTCCTGTCTTCTGTGGAAGACAATAAGGATTCATATGACCGGGCATCCTGACCTCAGATTTTAGAGGGTGCCCTCTGCTGTTGCGTACATGTACAACAAGAATGCTTCCGTGCAGGCGTTCTGCCATCCATACCATCGCTTCCATATTCCTTTCCACCAACTCCCTGATGGATTCTGACCCTGTCACAGGCAGCAGCCGCGGGTCTATCGGTACCTGTCCGTAAAAACCTTCGGGCAACAGGTGTACGCCGTAGAACTCCTTATAAAACCAGTTCTGTGCCAGTCCTGTCTGCAGTTCTGTCGGGTGGGGAGACTCTTCGGGAATATCGTCCGCAAATGCAGGGTCACTCCGTTTTGCAAACTCGCGTCCTATCTCATACTGAAGGGGTCTGTCTACAGGCCGGGTGCCATCCGGTAAGTCGGCTGTCAACAGTGGATAGCCGCAGGGTCCATGGTAATTTACCGATATCTGGGGACGTAAAGCCCGAGCCATCCTGACGAGAGCACGCGTTTCAGGGGCAGCAAATGGATGTCTGCCTGGATAGGTACTGCTCTTCATATCTTTGTTGCCGCCCTGTTCCCATCCAAAATCAAACGTCCTGTTGGGGTCCAGTCCCATGCCCGTATCAGCCCTCCAGCAGTCTGCTGCCTGCAGAGGGTCATGGTGGGGTTTCAGAAGACGTGCAGGCATATTCTTTCTTACCCCTCCAGGGAAGCCTGCCTCATTTGAGGAACGGCCGCAGGGATTATAGAGCGGGATAATACGTATCTGCGCCCCTTCAAGGATTTTTCTTATAACGCGGTCCCCTTTTTCCCATCGTCTCAGGGTCTCCCTGACCAGCCCCATACACATATCTCCGCCCTCAACCTCAGAGGCATGTGGATTGCCGGCAAGGAACAGTCCCGGCCTGTCAGCCATATCACTGGTATCAGTTCCCAGAACGGCACACCATACCCTGTAGTTTTTTACTGCTGCCGGTCCGGCGTCCACTATGCGGCAGACCTCAGGGTATCTCTCACCGAACCTTTTAAGTTCTGCAACCATCTCTCTGTAACGCATAAAGGCAAATCCATAGACAGCAGCAGGGAAGCCCCAGTTCCCATACACGCGGGGAAAACGCCGATGGACAGCACACACCCTGTATTCGTTTATGCGGTCAGGGACTGTCTTATTGTCTACGAATGAACATCCCTGCACAGGTTTTTGTGTAAGCAGTTTCGTTTGCGGGGGAACCCCGGGCCACCAGACCTTCCTTTCTATCAGGTATCCACCAACCTCTTCTTTATTAACAAGAGGTGGCTTCCATCTGAGAACTGTTGACAGACGTCTTCCACTCCCTTCAAGGGTTACGGTGAGGTCCTGCGGCGGCCACATTGTAATGCGCGGAAATTTCTTGTCTTTCCCATCCGTTTTTTTAACAGTGGACATTTTTTTTCTCCTTCCAGATACCCCGTAGAAATCGTAAACAAGGACTACCACTATAACATCCAGACTGCGACATCATTCTTATCCAGACTGAACTCGCAGGTCATCCCTTTATGTGAAACCTCTGCACCCTCCATGCTGAATATCGTCCCTCCATCCTTACGGCTGTTTGAAGCAAAAACTTCGGGAACCACGGTTACCTTCCCACTGGCTGAAGAACCGTACGCTGCAACAGTTACTGCTATCCCTGCCGGACTCTCATACGCATAGGCTGCAAAGCCGCTGTCGCCATCTATCTCCAGACCATCTCTTCCCTTGAATCTTGCCATAACAGTTCGGGCAGATGTTTTCCTTCGCAGTTCAGCCATCGCCTTGACTCTACCCGCAAAGAGAGGTTCTTCTCCAATATCCTTCTCTGCCCCGTGAACCATCAGGCAGAGTTGCATGCCCATTGCAAAGGCTATTGCCGCCCGTTCAGGTTCGTGGTCAACCACCCAGGAAAGTATGGTGTGCGGCATAGAATATCTGAGCATTGCGACGCGTTCAATAACCTGTTCGGAGACCGCCGCAATGGACCAACTCATCCACTGGTCTATGTACGGGGTTGCATGGATATCGTTTTCTTCCCCTATCACAACCGCCTGCGGGTCACGTGACAGGAGCATCTTCCGCACCTCTCTTATAATCTCCAGTGCCTGGTGATGGGTAGCATCAGGTGGGTATCCCCGTTCAATAAAACCATAGTCCGGAGAATTTTCAAATGGTTGGTCGTAAAACATGGAGGTATAACCGAGGCTGAGGTAGTCTTCTGTCAGCCTTATGACACGCTCACGGTGAGCGGAAGAAAACGGGCTGAAGACGTAACTCTCCGGGCCGATGTGGCGTGACCAGAGGTCCCCGTGTGTATGATTACCCGCCCAGTTTTCTGTTCGGAATGTTCCTGAGTATCTGTGCTGGACACGGTTTACAATATCCGGGTCCGGGAGATGGAGTGGAACGTTTGGATGACGGAAGTTAATCAGAGCACTGGTATGCGTACCTTCTGACTCAGCCCTGTGCAGACCCTTTTGCAGTTTCTCGCGGTCTGATGGTGCGTAGTCAGTCAGGTCGTAAGGGTTATACCGGGCGTAGTTGCCGAGCGTAAGTGTATCCCAGATACAAAGCATGTCAATACCGTAGCGGCGTCCGGATTCTGCGACATAGGGAATATCTTCAAACGGACGTATAGGGGTACCGTCAAAACCCCTCAGGAATATATTCTGAAAGCCCATACGGGAGCGAATCAGAGGTCGGCTGTAGTCAGGGGGGTGCAGTCTATCAAACCACTCACGGTAGCGTTCTGCGGTGATGCGCCAGTCACCGCTGTGCACTGCCAGAGACATTGTAGGTGAGGACCAGGAACCTCCGGGCTGCAGGGCAAGAAGATGTGACCATCCGAAGGCAAGCCGAAAGTCGTCTCCATATCCGGCGAGGTTTTCAATCCAGAACCTGCCGTTGCGTCCCTGCGTCATATGGTTGATATAACTGAGCCCTCCTTCAGGATAGGAAAAATCCACCCATGGACATGCCAGCCCCACAGGGTATTCCCATCCGCCCCGCCTTCCATTGCGGGCATAGTTGTTCCCGGCACTGAAGGACAGGGAACGCGGTGCAACGAAATGATTCGCCCCCACGGCAATGCGGCTATT
>CAYOYL010000117.1:0-1800 GCA_964408175.1 uncultured bacterium | reverse complement strand
CCCTCTCTGTTCTTACCGGTATATTTTGCAGGTTGGGATTACTGCAGCTGAGCCGCCCAGTGGAGGTTGATGTCTGATTGAAATTAGGATGTATCCTGCCTGTATTTTTATCTATGTAGGATGTTAATCCTTCCACATAGGTTGATTTTAACTTAAAAAGTTCTCTATACTCAAAGATTAGTCTGGGAAGGGGATGTATCTCTGCTAATTCTTTCAGCACGTTTGTATCAGTTGAAAAACCTGTTTTGGTTTTGCGTTTGACGGGAAGATTCAACTTCTCAAATAATATGCTGGATAACTGCTGAGGAGAATTTATGTTAAAAACTTCACCGGCTGATTGATATACTTTGTCCTGCAGTATCTCCATCTCGCTGTCCAATCCTGAACTAATCTCTGCAAGAATATTTCTATCAATTTTTATTCCATTTATCTCCATCCATGCCAGCGTTTTGACAAGCGGCATCTCCACTCTGTGAAATAGGTCCTCCATATTCAGTTTTTTAAGTACGGATATGTATTGTTCCATCAAAGAAAAAATGTCATTTTCGTTGATTGCCTTGCCGGAAAGATAACGGGCAATTGAAAAGTCAAAAGACGGATTTTTAAAAACTATACCTTTTTGGGCAAGTAGTGTTATCAAATCCTTGAGGCTAAATCCATACTTCGCAATCTTCTCATCTTCAATCTTTCCCTTGTATTTCTGAGAATTTGCTTTTAATTCCTCTATCCTGACGGACTCCCCTGTAGAAAAGGTTAACATATCTTCCCGGGGACTCATTCCTGCAGCAGAGGGATACAAATCACTCAAATACTCAGTTAGTTTCCTGAATTCCAATTTTCCAAAGGTATCCAGAAGTTCTTTTATATCCGGATGGGAAATCCGTACATTCTCAACTGCCGTGTTCATATTCACGTTTTTGTGCAGAACTGCAAGCCCTTTACTTAAGATGGCTTTTTCTCTGTTTTCAGCCAGACGGTTTCTCATCTTTTCTGATTCAATGGCGTCAAGATTCTCTAAAATGTTCTCAACCGTCTCATAAGTCTTGAGTAATTTTATGGCAGTTTTTTCTCCTATACCGAAAACTCCCGGGATGTTGTCTGACAAATCCCCCGCAAGTCCAAGAATGTCAGGTATCTTTTGCGGAGATAACTCGTACTTCTTTATAAAGTCGTTTAGCGAGAATGTCCTCCAGCCGTCAGGGTTCAAGATAACCACGTTCTCATCAAGAACCTGTAGAATATCTTTATCCATCGTCACTATCACTATTTTATATCCTTCCCTTTTAAATTTTTCCGCAAGGGTAGCAATAAGGTCGTCTGCTTCGTACCCTTCTTTTTCAAGGTGTCTGATACCAAGCAGTGCGGTTATCTTTTTTATCAGAGGGAGCTGACCTACAAGTTCATCAGGCATAGGCTTTCTCTGTGCCTTATATTCAGCAAAAATGCCGTGTCGCAGTGTTGGCTCCTTCAGGTCAAAAAGAACAGACATATACTCGGGTTTTTTGTCTCTCAATATCTTTAAGAGAGTGCTGGTAAAACCATAGACTGCGTTGGTAGGTTGTCCTTCAGATGTTTTTAAATCTTTAATTGCGTAAAAAGAACGGTAAATCAATGCACTTCCATCCACAAGATATATCTCTTCCATGTTCTTCCCAATCTATAATTAATTTTCCTTCCTAAGTGAAGAAACGTAACAACGTATAAAATTTACGGTGCGAGAGATTTTAAAGCAACAAGTTCCATTTCTACGTTCAGAAAAAAGGGTTGCTCTTTGTTTTTCCGCATCACGAAATATGAAGT
>CAYOYL010000116.1:0-2332 GCA_964408175.1 uncultured bacterium | reverse complement strand
AAATCTTCAGGCCATGGACAGGTTACCCAGTTGGGGTATTTCGCATCTTCGTTATCACCAGGACACCCTGAAAAGGTTATTATCCGCGGTATCCCGAGTTTTTCCGCCAGAAGGATGGTTTTTCTCTGAACATCCTTGTGTGCATCCGCAATCTCAGGATTGGGATGCAGCGGGTTGCCGTGACAGGAGAGAGCAGATATCTCAAGACCCCTCTTACTCACCGCCTCCTTAAGTCTTTTAATGCCATCCGCATCTTTTAACAGTTTATCCGGATTGCAGTGGCTGTTGCCCGGGTAGTTACCTGTCCCTATCTCCACTGTATCCAGACCCAGGTTTTTCGCCTTATCCAGTGCTTCTTCAAAACTCTTGTCGCCGAAAAGAACCAAAAATACACCCAGTTTCATTTGTCCTCCTTTACCCCCGATTGACGCTCCTTGTAATTGCGAGCATATTATGCGTGGCAATCTCATTTAGATTGCGAAGCCTGTTCCGAGCCTATCATGTAGATTGCGAAGCTTGTTCCGAGATTGTCATGTAGATTGCGAAGCTTGTTCCGAGATTGTCATGTAGATTGCTTCGTCATTTGAAGCATTCCTCGCAATGACAAACGAAGGAATCTCATTCCTCGCAATGACAAACGAAGGAATCTCATTCCTCGCAATGACAGGCGAAGGAATCCTATTCCTCGCAATGACAAAAAGTCGGGGACTATGATTTTGTTTTCTAACTTAACATATTACCCTTGCTCTGTCAATGGTTTAATCCCAGCCCCGCCATTCCATCCCAGGCATGGAATGGGCTAAGTGAGGTCAATATGTTTCACCTCTATTGTACCTGCGAAAACCTTCAGGAATGGTTTTTTGTTTTTTAACCCTGCGAGTCCATAGCCGGTTTCCGTACTGATAAAACTGCTGAAGTCTCCTTTGATGGACGGTCTGATATAAAGCGTTTTTTCCACTGCATCGTAGCGGATGCCTGTAAGCCCCTGTAACATTCCATAAGAGGAGAGTGCTCTGCCGTACCAGTGACCGCACTCATACTCATCAAAAGGATTTCTCTTTCTGCCGTCATATCTTGCCCGTGCAGTTCTGACAATCTCCAGCGCTTTTTTTACACATCCGTGCATCATCAGGTGGGATGCTACCTGATACTCAAATCCTGTCCATACCTCGTTACTATAAGGAAAAGGCAGAGAAAGTTTTCCTCCTTTTGGCCATGTACACAGCAGAAGACCACCTTCGTCTCCGAGAGCAAAACCGGGTCTCTGCGGATTTACATGGTTGAGTAATGACCTGCGGAGGTTATACCTGTAAACTGAAAGAAGGTGTTTTTTCACCTTTTTATCATTTAGAATATCACTTATTCCACATACAGCCCCAATCCAGACTCCCAGTACCCCGTCGGAAAGACATCCCTTGCCGTACTGGTATCTCGGACCTTCTTTCATCATTATCTTCATTACCTCTTCTGCTGCAAGGTACTTCTGTTTTGTGGGGTCAGGGGTTCTCAGGGCTTTCCAGCGTATCTCCTGATAAAAATACTCTCCGTTAAAGAGGTGTTTTTCCAGATATTTTCTTCCCTTTTTATACAGTTCTTCATAGAGAGGTACAGGGTCATTCAGTGCTTCAGCCATCAATGAAGCGGCCTTAAGAGCTCCAAGATAAAAACTGCCGCACATCCCGTCATGTCCCCAGAATTCAATGTCATAGGTATTGTGGTGCGGTTCCTGCAGAATACCCTTGTGTTGTGGGTCCCATGTCTCTATGCAGTAGTTCAGACTCTTTTTCACCTTATCCCATAAATTCTTTAACCATTCAGTGTCCCCACTTATTCTCCAGTCTCTGTAAACCTTCATTATGCCGCCAAGTTGACCGTCAGATGCTGCATGGAAGGTATGGTTGGTTGGACGTATCGGAAGCCAAGCACGGAAGTTCTGGTGTCCCTTCTCATCCTGGTTCTCGTTAAACTCAGTCTGTCTTAAAGACCTTTCCAGTTGTGGGAAAAGATGAGATACTGCCTGTGCATAGTTCCATACGTGCGTGCAGGAGCCGTGACAGGAACCGGTATTGTCATTACACCCTTCCCAGCACCACAGCCTTCCGTCTATCTGTCGCAGAACTGTGGGTGATTTTAAGATGCTCAGGTTCGCGGCTATTGCTTCAGTAACTTCTGCAGGGATAGAAGATTTGTAAAAGCAATCGGTAAACTGCACTGTTCTCTTTTTAAAAAGGTTATAATTTTTATCCCAGTAGTCAGAAACCTCCTTAATGTCTTTGAATCTGCCGGAATACCAGGGCTGGTAATAAGACTTATCTTTTTCTGATGGGTTCTC
>CAYOYL010000115.1:0-9258 GCA_964408175.1 uncultured bacterium | reverse complement strand
CTTTCCATCAGCCCGTTTATAAGAACAGAGCCCATATTACCACATCCTATCACCCCTATCCTTTTTGTATCAGCCACCCTCTTCTCCTTCTACCTCTCCCACCTTTATGTTTATATTTTCTCTGTCTTCCACCCTTTCAATCATCCCGTCTCGCAGCCATATAACACGGTCTGAGACATCAAGCATCTTCAGGTCGTGGGTAGCCGTTATGACGCTTACGCTCTTATTTTTGTTCATCTCCCTCAATAAATTAATAATTTCCTTACCTGTTTTCAGGTCAAGGTTACCTGTCGGTTCATCAGCAAGAACTATCGCAGGGTCGTTAGCCAGCGCTCTTGCAATGGCAACCCTCTGCTGCTGCCCCCCTGAAAGTTCAAAGGGTTTATGGTTCAGTCTCTGACCAAGTCCTACAGTCTCAAGGAGCCCTTTTGTCTTTTCTCTGGACTCATCCGTTGACATACCTGCAAAAATCATGGGAAGCATAACATTTTCAAGAGCAGTCATAACAGGGATAAGATTGAATGACTGAAAGATATACCCTATTTTGCGACAGCGCAGCCATGCAAGTTCATATGCATCAAGTTGAGCAATATCAACCTCATCTATATAAACCTTACCCTCGGAAGGTTTATCAAGACCACCTATCATATTAAATAATGTTGTCTTTCCACTGCCGGAAGGACCCATTATTGATATGTACTCACCCTTTAAGATTTCAATGTCAATACTTTTTAAGACATGCAAAGGCACCTTACCGAGCATATAATTTTTCTTTACCCCGATAGTCCTCACAATTGCCTCTTTTGGTAGCGTAGCCATTTCCATTTACCTCCTTTTTATACTTCTTAGCAATCTTCTACCTAAACTGTTTAATAATATCCCTACCAGCCAGTGTACATTATTTTTATACCTCTCTCCTTATCGCCTCTGCCGGTTCCATCTTCGCTGAAACATAAGCGGGATATAACGCTCCAACAACGGCAAGGAATGTCCCGAGCAAAGTGGTAAACAATATATACTTCAAAACTGTTCCAAGAGGAAAGATGCGTATAATCAAACCGCCGTACTGAAACAGATAAACAAATGTCATTGTAACTATCCCTATCAAACTACCCACGATGGAACCTAAAACGCCGTGCGCAAGAGATTCCAGAAGAAAAAGTTCCACTACAAACTTATCAAGTGCACCGAGGCACTTCATCGTCCCTATCTCCCGGGAACGTTCTGTAACGGACATCAACATAGCATTTATGATACCTACGGTACATACGAGAAGAGAAAGGGATACAAGCCATATCTGTCTCGTTCTTATCTCTTCCGCATCCACTGCAAGGAGAACCTTGACGTCTTCGGGGCCATTTTTTATCAAACTCATAACAAAGGCATTATTGGTAAGCACAGACGTCAAAAAGGCTATCCCGAGAAGTATTGACATAGTAATGATAATTGAACGTCCGAACCTTATCTTAAGGTTACGCATACTCATCTGTACAGCATTTTTTAAAGGAAGGGAAAGTTGTCTCTCAATTTTTTTCTCCATAATATCCTCCTCACATATTTTTCTATTTTACACCAATTTTCTACAAAACAAAAATATTTTATGAATTTAGTGTGCAGATGCTATACTGAACCCCTGATGAAAAAAAAGATAGAAAAGAGATTTCTTGAGGTCTTCGGAGGTAATGTTGACTTTGTTTCTATAACAACCCCAGGGAGAGCCAATCTTATAGGTGAACATATTGACTACCAGGGAGGATATGTCCTTCCCATAGCCATAGACAGGTATATATACAGTATCGGGAGAAAACGGACTGATAAAAAGATAAGACTCTGTTCTTTCAACTACGACGAACTTTTTGAGACAACTTTAGAAAACATCTCTTACCAGAAAAAAAGAAGATGGGCTAATTATGTGCTGGGTGTGATACAGGGATTCAAAAAACTCGGCTATTCCATACCCGGCATGGAGATTGCTTACGGGGGTAACGTGCCGGCCGGCAGCGGGCTGAGCTCCTCCGCAGCAGTTGAGGTGGCAACAGCGGTCCTGACCGCCAGACTGTTAGATATAAGAATTGAACCTGTTGAGTTGATAAAACTTGCCCGCCGTGCGGAAAACGAGTTTGTAGGTGTGAATTGTGGAATAATGGACCAGTTTGCGACACACCTTTCAAAAAAAGGTAATGCCCTTTTGCTGAACTGCAATACCCTTGACTATAAATATGTTCCGTTACCCCTGAAGGACTGCGGATTCCTGCTTGTGGATACAAAGAAGGAAAGAAGTCTGTCCTCATCTGTTTATAACAAACGCGTCAGTTCAGTGGAAGAAACACTTGGTATTATAAAACAGTATGAGGATATTGAATTTTTGACGCAGGTTAAAGATATTTCTATTTATAAAGACCGTCTATCAGGAGAAAACTTTAAGAGAGCACGGCATATAGTGAAGGAAAACATCAGGGTTATGACAGCGGTAAAAGACCTTGAAAATGGTAATATTGAAGACTTCGGAAGGTCTATGTATGATTCTCATACAAGTCTTAAGGACCTCTATGAGGTAAGTTGTGATGAACTTGACTTCATAGTGGACTTCTCAAAAGGTTTTGAAGGCGTAAAAGGTGCAAGGCTTACAGGTGCAGGGATGGGCGGATGCTGCATCATCCTGATAGAGAAAGAAGTGATACCCAGATTCACTGAGCAACTTTCCGCACTATACAAAAAGCAATTCGGGATAAAACCTGAGTTTTATGAGGTAAACCCTGTCAACGGTGCCTTCTACGAAAACCCTTAAGACAGGAGAGACCTTTCCATATCAAGGAAGTTTTCAACCAGTTCGTTGTGTATATTTGCATAAGGCAGATACTGTATTATAAATGGAACCACTGAATCAGCATACTCTCCGACACCTATCTTTTTGTTCTCCGGAGCATAGCCATACATCCCGTTTGTAACAGACATCAGAAGTGGAACCTTGCTTTGTGCCTTACTCTTCAGGTCGTTTTTTATCCCCTGGAATACCTCAAAGGGTGCGCCGAAAAATACTACAGGACCGATATTTATAGCCTGCAGTTCAATCGGAGAATTAAGTTCATCCTCTCTTCCTGAAGATAACTTTTCTATAAAACTTCTCAGTGCATAGATATATACAACTGCCATTCGAAGACTTCCATCCTGGTCTGTGGCCCCTTCTTTTTTTAAAATATCCTCATACCTTGCAAGGTCTTTTTTCAAACTCTGCAGGGGGACATCCTTTCTACTGAAGCGAACCTTTCTGGTTATGGTATTTATGGATTCTGTATCAATTATTTTAGATTCCTGGATACCTTTTCTTGCGCAGTTTGCATATCTCGCCGCTATAATATCAAGGGCAAGTAACGCCTCCTGTTCCGGCTTATGGACCACACAGGAATTCACGTCTCCGAGAGCCCCCTGAAGGAACAGCCCTACGGAACCGGGAGACTCTCTCTCAAGGTTGTTGGTAGCCACCCCTGCATAATCACCGTGTATATACCTTGTCTGCGCACAGCAAACAACAGGATGACAGCCGAAATAACTTATAAAGCCCTTGAGATTCCCCATACTCTTAAACGTCAGTACCTGACACATGGTATCGGTCAGTTCAGGTTTGGCAGGTCTCCAGTCATCCCTTAAGACCTCTTCAAGTGGTGGTGCATCCTTGTCATAAACCCTGTTGAGCCCGATGCCTTCACAAGGAACCTCTGCATATCCCATCTCAGATTCTTCCATACTCCCCACTGCTTTTACACAGGCATCCGCTATACGATAAGGCAGTAGTTCCATATAGGGAAGGTCAACATCTCCCCAACCTGAAAGCCCTCGGATACTCGGTCCGCTGTGGGTATGGGTACAGGAAATCATCACGTTTTTTTCAGCCACGCCTGTCTTCTCTTTGACTATCTCCCTGACTCTTTTTATTATGGATGCGGGTATCCCTACCAGGTCACAACCTACTATTATGACTGTTCTATCCCTGAGTTTAGCAGCCATAGCCCTTGCCCAGAGTCTGTCTCTTATTCCGATGGAGTGACGATTCAGAAAAGGGCCAAAGCCTGCAAGTTCAACCCCTACCCTCGGCGTTATGTCAGTCTTTGCAAATCCTGTTTGAAGAGCAGTCATCTACTTTTCCCTCCCCAAATCCCCCTGTATCCCCCTTTGTCAAAGGGGGATACAGGGGATTTAGTCATTGAGTTACTTCTTTTTTGAATGTTGCTTTTTTAAATATCCCTTAACCTCTTTAA
Source organism: uncultured bacterium (assembly GCA_964408175.1). Classification (GTDB taxonomy): domain Bacteria; phylum Ratteibacteria; class UBA8468; order B48-G9; family JAFGKM01; genus JAFGKM01. The sequence goes on along the minus strand of CAYOYL010000115.1, from coordinate 5,002 downwards.
GGTTGTCATTCACCTTCTTATATGCAAGAAGCAACTGGTCTATATACTCATCACTCCCGAGAAGCGGTCCCTGACTGAGTATAACACCTTCTTCACCAACAACCCTTTCAGTGACAGGAAGTTTCAGTTCAGCATAGTTCTGTATTGACCTTTTGTCTCTGAACGGTACAGGACTTGTGGAGTCGTAAAGATTTAAAATGGGGTGCCTGTATACAGGTGGATATGTCCCGCCGACAAAAAAACCTTCAGCAGAGAGCGCCTTGCAATAGTCATCCCTTTTTATCCCCATTGCACTTTTACTGTCATAGTGCATCGTCATACCATAGTAAGACTGGCGTGTTATCCTTTCGTCCCTTTTTGCAACCCTCAGAGGACCACCCAACATCTTCAGTCCCTCTCTCAGTCTCCCTACATTTCTCTCCCTTATCGCTAACTGCCCGGGAAGTCTCCTCAGTCCACCACGAAGCAAGACCGCCTGCATCTCCGTAGCCCGGTAGTTGTGACCATAGTGGTACCCCGGAGTTGCAAGGTCAGGCTTCCAACCTACATGTTTAAGGGCAAAGACAGTTTCGTAAACCTCCTGGTTGTTACAGACCACCGCTCCCCCTTCTCCGCTTGTAAGAACCTTTGACTGCTGGAAACTGAAACTACCTGCATCTCCTATGGCACCTGCTCCAACGTTTCTCCAGCGACTGCCCTGTTGATGGGCGGCGTCTTCCACAACCTTCAGTTTATACCTTCTGGCTATATCCATCACAGCATCCATATCAGCCATACATCCATATAGATGGACAGGAACTATCGCCTTTGTTTTTGGGGTTATCGCCTTTTCTATCTCATCAGGTGAGATGCAGTATGTTTCAGGGTCTATATCCACTATGACTGCATTTGCACCTATGTCAAGTGATGCCTGAAGTGTTGCCACCCAAGTCAGGCCGGGTAGGATAACCTCATCCCCCGGTTTAACACCAACTGCCTGCAAGGCACACTGTAAGGTTACCGTGCCATTGGCAAGAAGTGCACAGTATCTACTCCCTATAAACCCTGCATACTCTTTACAGAATGCAGTCTCATGGGGCCCCATCCAGCTCCACTGTCCACTCCTTATAACACCTTCCATCCATGCCACCTCAAGGTCTCCGGCATCAGGATAAACAGGCCCAACTGCGGTTACTGCCGGGCTGCCTCCATTGACAGCAAGTTTAGATACCTTACGCATATTCCCTCCGGATTATGTCTTTATCCCCCAGGTTAACATATTATTAAGACTCACATTCAGAGCCTCAAAAGGGTCTATCGTCGGGGTGTCCATCTCTACAAGACAGTATTCTGCACCTGACTTCTCAGATACCTTTACTATCTTCTCCCAGTTCAGGTTCCCTGTTCCGATAGGCGGCATTACCTGTTTGTTCTTGATTATCCCCATATCCTTGTAGTGCAACTGGCTGCACCTGCCGGCAAATTTTTCTATATACACAGCAGGGTCACCTCCACCGTACTGCACCCAGTAGGTATCTATCTCTGAATGTAAACCTTCACAGTTCTCCATAAGAATCTCAAGGCCTGTCTTACCATCATACCTTTCAAGTTCAATCCCATGGTTGTGATAGGCAAGAACAAGTCCGCTCCCCTTTATCTTTCCCATAACCTTTGAAAACTCCTCTGCCACCTTCAGATATCCATCCTTATTATGCAATTCCCCCGGAAGCCCCGGACAGGCGATAGCCTTACACCCGAGTATCTTGTGTTCCTCTATTACCTTATCAGTCTCTTCAATTATCCTCTGGTAACCGGTATGGGTTGAACAGGCATAAAGTCCGTTGTCATCAAGTATCCTCCTCATCTCCTTCATATCCTTAGGCTCTGCCATTGCCGACACCTGAACAACCTTATACCCCATATCTCTCACCCTCTTTAATGTCTTTGCCGAATCTGAGGTTGTTTTACAATAGTCCCTCAGTGTGTACATCTGCACGCCTGCAATCAGATTCCCCATTTGTTTCTCCTCCTTTGTAAAAAGTTCATTCTGTTAGATTTGCCTGCCTTTATTTCTTACTCTTCCCCCATACAGGGCTTGACCATGCAAAACTGTCTTTTTCAGTCCTTACACGCACATACAAAAATTCATCCGGTCCCAGGGGGTCAACCTTCTTCTCACATATAACCATTCTCGGGTCTGTATCAGGTTTTATAACTGAATTATCCTGCCCGTTACGAACAAGTACCACCTCTTTTATCCCTTCCTCTGAAACAGACTTAACTGAAATAGTATCCTTTGAGGTTACCTTATAATCAAGATATATACGAGATTTTGTCGTTGCATAGGTACTCCTGTTTTTTATCGCATCATATATATCCTGTCTCGTAAGGGAAGGGAGAAATGCCGCTGTGAATCCCTGCGGCCACAGATGATTTTGATAGAGTCTCTGAAAGTTGTGAAGTTCATCACCCGGTCTGCCGTCATGGATATCACCACCTCCAACAAAACCAAACCTTCTCCCCTTCTTTAATGCATCTATGACATGACGCCTTCCCGGGTCCACCTCGCCTCCAGACACACGAATAGGCATCATATTACCCTGACTCTTATGACGTTCACTTGTGCCCCATACCGAGTGTATCTCAACCGCCTTCTCAAACTCCGGGTTATATCCCCAGTCCCAGTCCACACCCATCACCACATTCGCGCTGTGGTGGGGTATGGCTATCGCCTCCTGTCTCTCAAGAGACTTCCATAGTTTATTTAGGGTGTCATATCTGGGGTCATCGTGCCTTAAGACCTTTCCGGAATCACCCCTGTAGTAGATATTCCTGTGTCCCCATTCAGGATGAGATGTCCACTCCTCGCCTATCAATGTTGCAAATACATCAGGCTCATTAAAATCGTTTGTCACCGCTACAAAATAGTCCCACTGTCTGTCAGTAAGGGACTCTACATGGTCGGTGATGGCACCAAAGTCTAAAAAAGCCTCGTTTTTCGCAAAGAAATAGAGTTCTTCCGGACACCGTATCCCATCAGAGAAAAAAGAGTGGAAGTGGGGGTCACCCCAAAAAATCTTTGTAGTTGGAGTTTTTTCATGAACATAGACAGGGTTAGAAAGCACGCTAACCCCGGAGACAGGTTCGGTTACCCTGATAAAATGAAAACCCGGCTGTGTGAATCTCAAACCGGGTAAGGTTTTTATCGGCCTTGTATCTTCAGGGAATACACCCTGTCTTTTCCCATCAAACTCCAGTCTTTCAGGTCCCTGTAAAGAGCCTTCTCCGTCTATCTCAAGGACACCCGTCCACTCGGGCAGGCAGTTATCCAAATACTGAATTCCACGGCTTACATTAAGATTAAACTGACCATATAAACCCGGTTTTTTGGTACTGTAGTTGCCGGCACTCGGAATTTTAACCACAGGACCAAGCAACTTTACCTTCAGACTGAACTCCTCCCCTGTTGTAAGTGAAGAGGGTATAACACACAAGATGCCTTTCGGGTTCATAACCCCCCCTGCCTCCTAATCCATAAGGATATACTGTTAAAAAATTGTGGTAAATGTTCAGTGAACCCCGTATTGTCATTGCGAGGCCTGTCCCGAACGGATGTGAGGGAACTGATTCCTTCGCTTGTCATTGTGAGGAATGAGATTCCTTCGCTTGTCATTGCGAGGAATGCTTCAAATGACGAAGCAATCTAAATGACAGGCTCGGAACAGGCTCCGCAACGACGTGGTTCAGTGAGAACTTACAGGTATTCAGCAAACCAGAACCGGTTTCAGATACCCATCCTCCTCTCCAGTCCTCTCAAGAAGTCCCTTGCCTTTATGATATCTACTTCGGGATTGTCCCCTACCTCTCTTTCAATCGTATAGAATCCGTTGTATCCAATATCTTTCAGCGCCTTCAGGTACTCAGGAAAGTTCACCCCTCCTTCACCGAGCGGCATCTCTTTCCACTTTTTCTGCCCGTTATCCTCTGGCAGTTTGATACCGTCTTTTGCATGCGTGTGCACTATATAATCCTTAAGTGTATATACACCCTTGACCGGGTCATCACCAACCACCATAACAAAGTTTGCAGGGTCATAGTTAGCCTTTATCCCAGGATTGCTCACAGTATCAAGGAGTTTTTTAAGCAAAACCGCCGTCTCCGGACCCGTCTCAGTTGCAAGAAAAACGCCTTTGTTATAGGCATAGGTACCCACCTCTGGAAGAGATGCAACCATTGTTTTCCATGCCGGAGCGTTTTCATCATCCGGAACGGTTCCTATATGGGTTGTCACAACCACAACTCCGAGGTCAACCGCAAGGTCAACCACCTCTTTTGTCCTGCCTATGCGCCAGTCAATTGTCTTGGAGTCAGCAAAGCCATGCCCACCGAAGTCTCCTACGAGCGCAGATATCGTAAGACCAAGTCTTTCCACAAAAGACTTCAGGTCTTCTCTCCCTGTTCTGGTAAGATTTTTCGGGTCAAGTTCCCCTCGTGTCGCATATGGCTGGATACCATCCATCTTAAGTTCTGCTGACTTCTTAATACCCTCCTTTATGGGTATTCTAAAACAGTCAGGTATTACCCCTATCTTCATTTTGAGCCTCCCTTACCCCGCTCGCGGGGGATATTTGTTATTCTTCCGGTGAGGAAGAGACCTTCTCTGCCTCTTTAAAACTCTTTTCGTCAGTCTCTTTTTTGTAGAGTTCAATAGCAACGTCAGGACATACTATGACACACCTGCGGCAACCTGTACACTTATCTTTTTCTTCCCCTTCCGGTTCTATGTAGTGATAGCCCATCTTATTAAAATTCTTGGATATCCTGAATACCTTGAAAGGACAAACCTCTATGCATAGACCACAGGACTTACACCTCTCTTTATTCACCTTTACAATAACCATTTTCCTACACACTCCAGTTGAACTTTGATGTCAGCCTTTTAAAAAATGAACGGTCGTCCATAATTATCTTTACTGTTTTTGAAGATTTTTTTATGGTTACGGTGTCGGTTTCATCCAGTTCC
>CAYOYL010000114.1:0-3544 GCA_964408175.1 uncultured bacterium | reverse complement strand
CTTCTCCACCTCAGACTTGGTATGGGTTGAGGAAGATTTTTTATCTCTCTCAGGTGAAACTGGAAGTAGAGATTTTCAGCCCTTTCATGTTTTGGTTCGTCAGGGAAAAGGGATACCCTTTTAACCACGTCTACACCGCTAACCCCGGCATAAAAATGGACCTTGTACTGTAGTCCCTCACCAAATACGGAAGGGAAATAAAAACCTATATATTTTACAAGATGGGCATTCTTCGGTGCAGACTCAACAGGGATATGATACCACTTCTCTTTTTGTATTATACTCCACAGATTCTTTCTCGGTACTATCCCTATAAGAGCAGGAGTTTTAACCATATCAGTTTCTCACCTTTATTGATTATACCTTTTTATATAAGTATCCATCTATGAAAAGACTTGTCTAACCATCACAACACCGGGGAGGATTCCACCCTCTCTTTTGCTATCCTCCGTCCCAGACAACCGAACCCACTATGGCAACCTCTTCCATCTCTGGACACCTCTTAACTTTTCCCACAGGACATTCAGCCACTCTCTTCATCTCTTCCAGAGTCGCACCCATCGTTATTACCTGTTAGATTACCTGAAAGGCAATTATCCACGGGTCAGCCCATCTCATCTTATCAATTTCATTTTTCCAATAGTCTTTATCGTATTGTTTTTCAATATCTTTAATTTTTTGCCTTTGACATTCATCAACATCTCTGAACATCTTCCTGTTACTTCTACACCATTTATAAATTCCATCCTGTCCAATTTTGATTTCCTCATAGACTTCTGAGGGAGCGATAATCTCTACACTTTCTACCATTCTTTCCAATTTCTTCCAAATTATTGGGACACTTCTCTCCTGTAAATATCTTTTTCCCATGGCGGCATTAGATACCCACTGGCATGCCCGTGGGTATCTACCGCTAAAAATATCTCACCAGAGTTGGCAGTGAAATCCCTTGTAAACAATTTTTGTTCAATCTTGTTAAACTCAAAGACAGGTATCAACTGGTCTATGTGAGAACCTGAATGTAGAGTGGCACCTATGATGTGAATAAAACCTTCTATTTCTTCAACCTTTTTACCTCAACAGGTTCAGACCAGAAATGACCTTCTATAATATCTCCATCTTTATCCCCATTGTGACTTTATTATACTTTCTACCACCCACTTCAAATTATATACCCCTTATTTTGAGCAAGGGTTAAAAAATAAACAAATTTGTGTTATTATAAATAATAAAAGTTACCTATACGAGAACAAAATGAAACCGACACTACATGAATGGAAAGAACTTCATAAGGCGGCAGAGTCATTTAAGGGATTAGAGACATGGAACTGGATGGCTGACAGTGATATATTCGGCGTAGAAAATCCTGAAGATGGTGAGATAGGGTATTGTTCTATAATGGGGGCGCTGGGTGAAGTATTCGCTCTATCTGTGTATACAGGAACAGATGGTTTAGAAGGACTACTTAAAGTACAGAGTATGGAGATTAGCGATATAGATATGCCAGCAAATAGAGATTTGATATTTAGCCAAAAGTGCCTTATGGCATCTTTTGAAGATAAAGAATTCTTGAGCCCCGAGGATTTTAAGATAATAAATAAACTTAACCTTAGTTTTAAAGGGAAAAATGCATGGCCATTATTTAGAAGTTATCAGCCAGGTAAAATACCATGGTATTTGACAGACAAAGAAGCAAGGTTTCTAACCGTATCTCTACATCAGGCAAGTGAGGTTGCTCTTATAGCGAAAAACAATCCTGGCTTTATTTTTTCTACAGATGATGGACTTTACCTTACGCGCACAGTAAAAAGAGTTGGAAATGAACTGAGATGGGAAAATGCATGGGTGGAACCTCATTTTACACAGAATTCTATCCATATGAATATTTCTGAGACAATCTACAACGAAGAAAAGATTGCAGAAATAAAACAGAAGGCTAAGTCCTCTTATGAAATATGGGAAATAGATTATTCATATCTCCCCAATGCTATAATGGAAAGCCCTGATGGAAAACCCTGGTATCCATATGTTGCCTTGTGGGTTGAGAGTAGTTCTGGTTTTGTCTTAAGTTTTTTAATCTCAAGTTTTGAAGAACAAAAAAACCTTGAAAAGTATAAAGAGAAAATGTTAAACCATACCTTGGATATAATTGAGAAGAAAAACTCTATCCCTGCAGAAATCAGGGTAAGGAAAGAAGCGGTTTTTGAATTGTTCAAACCTGTAGCAGAAAGATTGGGTATAAAATTGAGCCGAAGAGAAAAATTAGGTCTGCTGGATGAAGCAAGCACAAGTTTGGAATCTTTTTTTAAAAAAGAAGATATAACTTGATTCAAGGTCTAAAACTTTCCTCATAGTTTTTACTCGGACTGCCTCATTATCATTCTTCGGATAAAATATTACAACTCATTTGTTGCCTATGGAATAAAGAAATCTATGTTTGAGGCATGGAAATACTTTCTATTTCTGACGGGGTAATGCGTAAAGTTTTCCCGGGCAATTCCAATATTTGAGAGTTGTAAACAATTGCAGACTTAATTTTATTGCCATTTTTCAACTTTACGTTTACCACCTGGTAACCCATTCCTGATTCAGGAAAATTTGAAAGGTATTTAACCCAGCGTTTATTCAATTTCACTCTCATTTTTCCGGCACCACCTCCGGAGGTAATTTTACCGTTTTTTTTGTCGTGCCGTCAACGAATACTATTTCAACTCCGCCGCCGGGATGGCCGAAATTTGGTTGGGCAATTCCCTGCTTAATTTCTGTATCTTGTAGAGGTGCTATGGTAAATCTATACTGGGCTGTGTTTGGAGGGGGTAGTGCATATCGTCGGACAGCATCCATTCTAACAATCACATTTAGTGCATCCTGTTCTGTAGTGGCATAGGTTCCTGGTACTAAGCCACCATCAGGATTTATGCGATTATCATTCTCAAAACCGTTGAAACGCACAAATTTCTCTTCTCTTTTTGTATATCTATGCAACATCTCTACGGGAAATACCTCCAGAAACTCTTTTATGGATAGCTTTTGCTTTGCAGTCTTGACTGTAAGTTTGGTAACATCTGTTGCTATTGGAATCCTGCTTTCTTGGTTCGCGAAGACTTTACGTATATTCTGCAGGTCACATTCAAAGTCAAAAAAGAGATATTCTCCGTTAAAAACGATGGCTTGTTTCTCAAAAGGCTGATAGCGTAATGCTACACTAACTATTTGGTAACCCATCCCTGATTCAGGTTGTAATAATAAACTATTTCTTAAGTTGCCTATTAATTTGAGGGGCATTTATATCTCCGTCAGTAGCATGCATCTATTTTCAATACTGTTAATATTATAACAGATGGACGGGATAGTTACAATGTACAGATTCTTAAAGAAACCTATCGGATGTATTATGTAAATCTATTCGGAGAGGAGGTGTTTGGCGCATTCTTTGTTTTCGGCAGGAACAAGGAGACGTATCTGACCGAGACCGTTGAGTGTCAAACCATAAATCCTGCCTATCGCCTCCTGCTTTATGCGAACAGGGATGCCTTCGGATTCA
>CAYOYL010000113.1:0-4677 GCA_964408175.1 uncultured bacterium | reverse complement strand
AGCCATAAATCCATCGTTCCTTTGGTAAAGAAACCTTCATTGCTTTTTGCCTGAGGTTTGAGGACATAAACCTCCTGTTTACCTAAACTTGGGATGTCTTCTATCCTCTTGCCGGCATTTTTTATGGTAAGGTCCCACATCTCTTTGAAAGCAATGGGAAAAGCAAAGAATTCGTTTTTTTCAAGGTCAAGGGTGCGTACAAAGTAAAAGATAGATATTCCATCATGGGGAAGTTTGCTTTCTATCTCTACCGTTTTTTCTTTGGTACTGTAAAGTTTCCCTGTATCAAATTTTCTGTATCTTGTTCTGTATTGCTTTTTATTCCAGTCAAAATGAATCTCAAGAATATCTTCTTTGTTCTTGTTTTTATCATATTGATAATAGTAGTGAGGCAGAAGGGTCTTTCTGTCAATGAAAGCATCCATTCTGTGAAGCCCTATCCCTACACCTGCTATTGTCCCTTCAGGTATTGTAAGTCCGACAATATGGTATACATCTCCATATCCGTTACTCGCCTCCTTGCATGCAAGCATACCCTTCCCAAATCTGATGGAGTTCCATGTTAACTGATATACAAGACACTCGCCATTCCATCTGTCCAAAGATATAAGTTTTTTTTCAGATAATGAAGGCTCTGTTTTTTTAGGTGGTATTTTTTCATCTTCAGTGGATTCTTCAGGGACAATTTCAGGAATAACCTCCTTTTCTTCTCCAGAAATAACAGGGGTCTGGGGTTTGGATAAAGCAATGGATTCAGAGGACTCTTCAGGTTCTCCATGAGAAATATCTGGTGACTCTTTTTTTTCGGAAGATATTATAACACTGACATCTGAGGTGGAATCTTCCCCTTTCTGTAGAGACCCCTGTTTTTTCTCTACTGAACCTTTTTCAAAAGACTGAAATCCCTTTTCAGGCTCTGTTCTGGCAATCTCTTCTTTCAGTTCTTCAGGAGACAATGCTTTTTTCTCACGGACACAACCTGAAGAGATTATAATAAACATTATCACCAACCCGACAAGATAGAGACTTTTTCTCATTTTATCATCCTTAAATTCTATGTTACCACAATGTCAGTTTTTCAGCAACAATCCATCAGCCTCTTTCATTCCAGACCCGGTATGGAATGAGGAAGGGAGTACATGCAAAATAATCTTTTGATCTATATTACACCCTTTTACCCTCTCCCTTGAGGGGGTGAGGGTGATAAATTTAATGCATTTGTATTACTTTGCTGACTGTATCTTCCGGATTATATCTGTTGTTGACCTGTCTTTTACAGTCGGAATAAGAACAACCCTGCCTCCATAACTCTCAACAAATTTTCTGCCGACAACCTGTTCTAACCTATAGTCTCTACCCTTAACCAAAATATCCGGTTTAATAATGCCTATAAGACGTTCAGGGGTATCTTCTGAAAACATAACTATATAGTCTACCATTTCAAGTGCTGAAAGCATCTCCGCACGTTCTTCTTCTTTGATAATCGGTTTTGTACCACCCTTTATTCTTCTAATTGAACTATCTGTGTTTAATCCCAGAACAAGCACGTCACCTCCTGCTTTTGCTTTTTTCAACAGGCGGATATGCCCTATATGCAATATATCAAAGCAGCCATTGGTAAAGACTATAGTTTTTCTTTTTTTTCTTAACAACCTGCAGATTCTTTCTATCTCTTTAAAGGTCTTTAATTTGCTCATCAGATATAGATAATACACTCAGTACTTACTTTCTCTTTGAATATTTCTCTCAATTCCTTTAGACTTGTTGATGCTGTCCCGAGTTTACCGACAGTTATACCTGCCGCAACATTGGCAATAATTGCCGATTCAAGAACAGATGCCCCGGCAGAAAGCGATAGAGAAAAAACTCCTATTACTGTATCCCCTGCACCCGTTACGTCAAAGACCTCTTTTGCTGCCGTGGGGATGTGTATAGTCCTGCCGTTTTTCTCAAGCAGGAATATTCCGTCTTTCCCGAGCGTAATAAGAATGTTCTCACAGTGCAGGCGGTTTTTGAGTCTTCTGGCAAGTTTTTCCACCCCGCTGATTTTTTCCGGCTCACGGGTATGCATAAATAAACTCGCTTCTTTTTTATTTGGCGTTACGCAGGTAACACTCTTATAGTGAGAGAATTGTTCAACTTTTGGGTCTACCGTCAGTATCCCCCCACCTTCCTTTTTTATATCCAACAGGATAGATATGCCATCCTTTGAGACAAAACCCTTGTTGTAATCTGAGATAATCATACCGTTAAACCTGCCTGTTTTTTCTTTCAAAATCCTTTTGATGCTCAGGACTTCGGTTCTGTTCAGTCTGTCAACAACCTCATTGTCAATTCTTACTACCTGCTGGTTTCTTGCTATAACTCTTGTTTTGATTGTTGTTGGGAAATTTCTTTCAATTAGGTGTGTTTCAATCTCATTTTTTCTCAGAAGTTCCTTCACAATTTTTCCATTTTCATCCTTGGCGACAGCAGAGATAAGAAATGGTTGTGCCCCCAGTGCTCTTATATTGGAAGCAACGTTTCCCGCCCCTCCAAGGTGATACTCTTCTTTATGAACAAGAACCACAGGGACAGGTGCTTCCGGTGAAATCCTTGATGCATCTCCATATATAAACCTGTCAAGTATAAGGTCTCCAAAAACAAGAATTTCAGAATTTTTGTATTCTCTGGTGATAGCATCAAACCTCTTCAGTCCAAGCACTTCTTTTAAAGCAACTTTCTCCTCTTTCATATAATTATCCTTTATTTTATCTCTATGACCCTTTAGGCAGGTTTCTATATTTACAACTGGTAGTTATTCACACAAGTACCACCCGTAGGTCTTTTCCAGTCCTTCTTTAAGAGTGGTTTTGGGTTTCCAGCCAAGCGAGGTAATTTTGCTTATATCCAGTAGTTTCCTTGGTGTTCCATCAGGATTGGTAGAGTCATACCTTATATTACCTTTAAATCCGACTATCTCTTTTATCAGGACTGCCAGGTCTTTAATTTTTATGTCCTGCCCTGTACCAACATTGATGAATTCCCCTATCTCTTTGTAGTCAAGTCTGTTCATCAGAAAGATGCAGGCATCGGTCAGGTCATCCACATAGAGAAACTCTCTATAGGGCTGCCCGCTGCCCCACAACTCTACATAATCTGCCCTAATCCCGATATTTGCAAGATTCTGCTCTATTGAATCTCTATCTTTTATCTCTATACCGAAGCCGAGAGGATACCTCTGTATATCCCTGTTTAAGAGTGCAAAATTTCGTTCCTCAAGAAGTTTTGCAAGGTGAAATTTTCTTATTAAGGCAGGCAGTGCATGTGCTGTCTCAAGATTAAAGTTGTCATAGGGTCCGTAAAGATTTGTAGGCATCGCAGATATAAAGTCCATTCCATACTGTTCATTATAATAGCGGCAAAGTTTTATTGCTGATATTTTGGCTATGGCATAGGGTTCGTTGGTTGACTCAAGAGAACCTGTCAGCAGGTACTCCTCCTTTATAGGCTGTGGGGCTAACCTCGGGTAGATACAGGAGGAGCCTAAATTAAGAAGTTTTTTCACCCCGTATCTGTATGCAGAGTTTATTACATTAGATGCTATCATTATGTTATTATATATAAATTCTGCTTTGTATCTGCTGTTTGATAGTATTCCTCCTACCTTTGCCGCCGCCAGAAATACATACTCAGGACGTTCTTTTTCAAAAAAATCTTCAGTATCAGTTTGTCTTGTCAGGTCAAGTTCACTACTTGTCTTTGTGACTATTTTGGAGTACCCACATCTCTGAAGAGTTCTTATCAAAGAAGAACCTACTAGTCCCCGATGTCCAGCCACATAAATCTTAGATGTTTTTTCCATTATAATCTCTGTTTATCCTGTTATCTGTCCATGTAATGCCCTTTTCTTTCAGGATTGATATTCCTCTACCTAAAGGCTTCAACCCTGCAGATTCCATATCCGCATCTACCATTATTTCTACAAGTTCGTTAAACCTGATTTCCGGCTTCCAGTTCAGTACCTTTTGGGCTTTACCAGAATCGGCAAGAAGTTCACCTGTCTCTGTAGGCCTGAAATACTTAGGGTCTATCTCCACCAGTATCTTACCGGGCTTCAAAGAGATATTCCCTATAGTGGGACTGATTGATTTTATAATACCCTTTTCTTCTTTCCCTTCTCCCTTCCACTCTATCTCTATACCTATATACCCAAAGGCATGTTCTATAAACTCCCTCACTGTATGGCTCTCCCCTGTTCCTATAACATAGTCATCCGGCCTGTCAGACTGAAGAATCAGCCACTGGCATACCACATACTCCGGGGCAAATCCCCAATCTCTTCTGGCATCCAGATTGCCTAAGTATATCTTGTTCTGTTTGCCCTTCAATATTCCTGCAAGAGCCCTTGTTATCTTTCTTGTTACAAATGTTTCTCCCCTCCGTGGACTCTCATGGTTAAAGAGTATGCCGTTACAGGCAAAGAGGTTATACGCCTCCCTGTAGTTGACGGTCATCCAGTAAGAATAAACCTTTGCTATGGCGTAGGGACTCCTCGGATAAAACGGTGTCTTTTCATTCTGTGGTGGTTGTGCAGTCCCGAACATTTCAGAAGATGATGCCTGATAAAACCGGGTTTTAATCCCACTCCTTCTTATCGCCTCTAATACCCTGACAGTGCCTAAGGCTGTTATTTCC
>CAYOYL010000112.1:0-1857 GCA_964408175.1 uncultured bacterium | reverse complement strand
CCCCGTACTGGAAAGAGGGGGTGACTCTGATGACCCTTACCTTCTCGGTGCACAGGTCGGCTTTTCCGGAAATATCGCCGAAAAGAAGTTCAACGCAGGCCTTGCCTACTATTCCTATGACGGCATGAAGGATTCTTTACAGGCAGATATCTCCCCTGACTACGGACCGGATGGAAATACACTTACAGGCGGAGGAGCCTATGTATATAACTACAACCTCTGGGACTTCAACATTGACCTTACACCCTTTGAGATTCCAGCAGGCAGTATCTCACTACCTGTAAAGTTCTACGGTAACTACGTGGTCAACACAGCCAGTGATGTAAAAGAGGATACCGGATACCTTCTCGGATTTGACATAGGCAAGGCAGGCAAGAAGAGCACCTGGAAGTTCGGATACAACTACAGGAAGGTGGAAGCAGACTGTGTACCCGCCATCTTCAACGATTCTGATATGAACGGCGGAGGGACTGACCTGAAAGGGCATAAGATTGGTTTCACATATGCCCTGAATGATGATTCCACCTTTGGAATTACCTATCTCATAGGTGAGAGTCTGGGAGTGAACAGGTCCGATGACAGAAACACACTGCAGGTAGACTATATAGTAAAGTTTTAAAAATAAGATACCCCTCATCCTGACCTTCTCCCTTAAAGGGCGAAGGGATGGGAGTGCGGGGCAAAGGAGGAGAAAAATGTTGAAGAAGATATGGATGATGATACTGGTGACAGTAGCAGGACTTGTCTTAACAGCAGGAGCGGAAAACATTACTATGGCAGGCTCCACAACAGTTCTGCCCATAGCACAGAGAACCGCAGAGGTCTTTATGGGGAAACACCCTGACATCAATATCACTGTCAGGGGAGGAGGTTCAGGGGTCGGTATTGCTTCCATCATAGACGGCACCTGCGATATAGGAGATGCCTCAAGGCCCATAAAAGACAAGGAGATAAAGAAGGCCATTGATAAGGGTGTAAACCCGAAGGCCAACGTTGTGGCAATGGACGGCATAGCAGTAATAGTACATCCGTCAAACAAGGTGGATAAACTTACCATGGAACAGATAAGAGAGATATACACAGGGAAAATCAGCAACTGGTCACAGACCGGAGGAACGAATACCAAGATAGTGATTATCTCAAGAGACAGTTCATCAGGAACCTTTGAAACATTCAACAACCTGGCTCTTAAAAAGGCGAGGGTGAGACCTGATGCACTTATGCAGGCATCCAACCAGGCAGTTGCGACAACCATTGCGCAGACACCCGGAGGCATTGGATACGTGGGACTCGGTTATCTCTCTTCATCTGTCAAGGCAGTTGCCGTGGACGGCGTTATGCCTTCAAAGAAGACTGTCCTTTCACAGGACTACAAACTGGCAAGGCCTCTCTTTATGTACACCAACGGAGAACCCAAGGGTGTGGTAAAGCAGTACATGGACTTCGTAACAGGTAAAGAAGGACAGAAAATCGCCGAAGAGGTCGGCTTCGTAGGGCTGCAGTAAATAATACAAATATTGGGGCGGGCTGACGATTTCAGCCTGCCCTGATTTGTTGTATAATAAAAGGGAAAATGCAAAAGAAAAAAGAAAAGATTTACCACTGGCTCTTCGCTGTTCTTGCCTTTACATCCATAGTTTTTCTGGTAGGTATAACCATAACCCTGTTCAAAGAAGGCCTGCCGTTATTCAAAGAAGTATCATTGAGAGGTTTTATCTTCGGCAGAGACTGGTATCCCACCTGTGACCCGCCTGACTTTGGAGCCTTACCACTTATAGCAGCATCCGCATTTGTAACACTCGGAGCACTCTTCGTCTGTGTGCCTCTCGGTATAGGCAGCGCTCTCTATCTCAATGA
>CAYOYL010000111.1:0-13253 GCA_964408175.1 uncultured bacterium | reverse complement strand
ATCATAATTTTCCCCTTAACGCGAAAAAACAACCCTGCCTTTGCAGATGGTAGATGTTACCCTACCCTTTAGCCTTCTCTCTATAAAAGGTGAGTTTTTTCTTTTTGACAGGATATCCTCTTTTCTATAAACCCATTCAACATCGGGGTCAAAGACCGTAATATCTGCCCGCTTGCCTTCCTCAATTACCCCCCTGTCTACACCGAGAACCCTTGCAGCCCCTGAGGTAAAAAGAGAAATGATACCTCTTAACGTTAATCCCTTCTCCTGCAGTTCCATTGCCAGAGATAGTGCTGTTTCAAAACCAATTACGCCGAAAGGGGCATTGTCAAAACCAGACTCTTTCTCTTCCTCAGTGTGCGGTGCATGGTCTGTGGCTATGCAGTCTATCGTACCGTCTTTTAATCCTTTAATTAATACCCTGACATCCCTCTCTGTGCGAAGAGGCGGCATCATCTTTGCATTGGTATTATAACCCTTTACGGCATCCTCAGTTAAAAAGAGATGGTGTACTGTAACCTCACAGGTAATGTTTTTATTGACCTTTTTCGCCATTCGGATAGCATCCAGTGATTCTTCCGTAGAGATGTGAGCAAGATGCAACCTGCCACCTGTGAGGTGAGACAGAGCAATATCTCTGTCTACCATAATAGACTCGGCCTGTACCGGAATCCCTCTCAGCCCCATTCGAGTGGACAGTGCACCCTCATTCATCACCCCGTTCTTTGACAGGTTCTTATCCTCAGAATGGGATATAATAGGTTTCTTATGCATTCTTGAATACTCAAGAGCCCGCCTCATCACAAGACTGTCCATAACGCAATCTCCATCATCAGAAAAGCCCACCACCCCTTCCTGCACCATTTCGCCATAAGGGGATAACTCATTACCCTCCCTGTTAACCGTGATGGTCCCTATAGGCAGGACATCACATGATGCATCCCTTGCCCTGTCAACTATAAACCTGACAGCAACCTTGCTGTCAATGGGCGGTGTGGTATTCGGCATACAGCATATGGTGGTAAACCCTCCTGAGGCGGCTGAGATACTGCCGGTGTATATTGTCTCTTCATCCTCTCTTCCAGGTTCCCGCAGATGAGAATGAACATCTATCAGACCGGGGAAAACATACATCCCCTTTGCGTCTATGATTTTTGCGGGCTTCGCGTGGATGTTTTTGGAGATGCGTGAAACTGTTTCATTTTCTATCAAAATGTCGCATTTACCTTCTACTGCAGGATTGGAAGGATTTATCAGATGCCCATTCTTTATTAAAATTTTCATCGTTTAATTATAACCCCCTTAAAATTCCCCGTCAACAGAAATATTAGTCCCCAATAATTTCTGATTAAGGTAACCGCAGCATATGGGGCATTTGTATATTCTCCTATGCTCCTATTTCCCCTGTGAGAGGCGGTGGAAACTCTCAAGCGGAAGGGCAGCGGAAGGTCCATACCATTTCCCTTCTCCGGGACGGTTCTTGATAACAGCAGGATTTATCCACTCAAACGGAGAACCGGCTCCCTCATGCTTTACGGTATGTTCTACAAATTCTTTAGCAGTCCTTACTGCAAGCGGCCTGTCTGTCAGGGCGACACTCCAGCAGATATAACC
This sequence comes from uncultured bacterium, assembly GCA_964408175.1. GTDB lineage: Bacteria > Ratteibacteria > UBA8468 > B48-G9 > JAFGKM01 > JAFGKM01. The sequence goes on along the minus strand of CAYOYL010000111.1, from coordinate 11,639 downwards.
GAGAGGTTGGGGCCAATAACCTCCAAACTGGTAACTTCCGTATCTTGTTCTTTCGTCCATGCGCTCATCCTCCCAGACTATCCTGCCGGTAATATCATCTGCCCATACCGGGGTGTGCCGTATGTACCCGTTTATTGCGAGAGACCCGTCTTTGAGTGATTTTGCAAGAGCACATGAGGCGGCATGTCCCCTCTCTTTCTCCAGAAGTCCGTAGTAACATGCCATTGCGGTCGTCCATGTATCCGGCTGGCGGTTGACCTGCGTTGCAGCCAGAAGCCATCCATCCTTGCGCTGGAACGTATCGCTTACGGTCTTTGCCAGTTTCTTAGATATCTGCCGGTACTCTTCTTCGTTTTTTGTGTTACTGGTAAGGTTGAACAATTCTGCCATCTGTCGCGCGGCGCGGTACCGCAGGCATGAAGTCAGAGATATCGCCCCCATGGGTCTTAATGCATCGTGGAAGTTGGAGGCCGACCAGTCTGCTGGAGTGTTCCAGTGTAGTCCTGTTTCCCCGTCAACCGGGATTGCCTTGAAACCCAGATTTAGACGTTCCAGAACAGGAATATCCTTTACTCTGGACTTCAGAAATGTTACAGCCCGGGATTTACTATAGCAGGAAGAGATAGTGAAGACCATCTGTACCACTTCGTAAATATCGTCATCGGCGGGACGCAATCCAAAATCGCCGGTTCCCTGGTCATCAGATGGAGAATAAGTGCCGGGGAAAAAAACTGCTCCCGGTTGATATCTCTTCCGGAATTCCTCATTTCCCAGACCGGGCAGGTTGATGTGGTCAGGGACCGCCCATGGCGTTACGTACAGACGGTTGTCCAGTTTGCGGCATTCAGGCCCGTTCTGGAAAGAAAGCGTCAGGCGCGCCATAACCTCCATCTCTTCTGCGGGGATAAACCCTGACCGGCACTCCATCGCCGCATCGCGCACCCAGAAACCGGGGTATTTGTCGTCTCCTCCCGGCTGGTATACTATCAAAGGTTCATCAGAAAAACCGGGTGCCGGAGCAGCATTTCTCCGACAGTGTTTGATAATATTTGCGGTATGTTTCTCAAACCATTCGTAACTTTTGTTGTCAGGAAATATCATATTCCTCCTTTTTTTTCACGACAGACTACCTGTTCCTAAGTAGTCTGAAAACATCGTCACTATCTTCACACCGCCTCACACAACGGAATGCTATCTGTAATTAAATCTTTCTGTCAATGCCGCATCTGCACATAAAAACCCGCGTCTACAGGAATCTGGCAGGGATGCAGGAGAGAATGTCTCCGCAGAGGTAAAGGGAACCGCAGATGCACCAGTCTTTCTTTGTCCTGCGGACATACTTGAAGGCGTCGGACGGTTTTGGGATGACAGTAACCTTGATATTATCCCCCCTCATCATTCCCTTCTCCCCTCGGGGGAGAAGGGAATAAGAAACGGGAAGAGGAGATGTTGTTGTGCTTTTTCTGCCGGTTACAAAATCTGCAAGGATTTCCGGGTCAAGAGCCCTTTCGGTACCCGGCCTCGTAAAAACTATCTCGTCTATATTGTTATTCCTTAAGAGTATCCGCAGCATCCTGCACCAGTCTTTATCCTTCAGGATGCCTGTCAGAAAAGAGAATTTTTGCTCGGGGAAAACATCCCTAAGCGTTCTACAAAGTATGCGTATCCCGTCAGGGTTGTGTGCTCCGTCAATTACGAGAACAGGGGCATCCTTCAACACCTGAAACCTGCACGGCCATGATACCGTTGATATCCCTTCGCGGAGCACCTCATCCTTCACCGGAAACCCCATCTTTTCAAGAATCTTTAACGACTGCAAGACAAGTGCCATATTTTCCATCTGGTGCCTGCCGAGAAGAGGGGTTTTCAGGGATAAAAAACGTTCCTTCCCTGAGTAAAAATTAAATTCCTGCCCTCTGATGGATACAGCGGTTCTGCGAATAGTAAAATCTTTTCGGTATATGCAAACCTTTGCCTTTTTCGCTTTTGCCTTATTTTTTATAACCTGCATTGCATCTTCCTGCTGTATGGTGGAAATCACCGTGCTCCCCGGTTTGATAATCCCCGCCTTTTCGCCTGCAATCTCATGGTAGGTCTTACCGAGAAACTTTGTGTGTTCCAGTCCTATCTTTGTTATTATCTCCAGAGAGGCAGGAAGAACGTTGGTAGCATCAAATCTGCCGCCCATACCCACCTCGCAGACAACAATCTCCGCCTTCACATCGGCAAAAAATGAAAACCCTATTACCGTAAGAGCCTCAAAAAAGGTGGGATAGAGATGGTATGGTTGTGAACCGAGAACCTTCTGCAACTGACGTATTTTCAATGCCAGATGCCTCTCGGAGATGGGTGCACCGTTGAAAACAATCCTTTCACCTATATATACAAGGTGAGGACTGGTATAAAGTCCTGTACGGTACCCTTCAAGTGTGAGTGTGTGTGCAAGTGTTTTTGCAACAGACCCTTTGCCGTTTGTCCCTGCTATGAGAACTGAATGATACCTGTGATGCGGATTACCGAATGCCTCCAGTAAATTTCTGGTTTTGTCCAGACCTAATTTAATTCCAAAATCGGTAAGTTTCTGTAAAAATTCAATCTCTGGAAGAGGTTTCATAGGTGGATAATTTTAAGTATCTTCCCTATAGTTTCTTTCAACTCCACCCGTTCTGCTATTATATCTATCATCCCGTGTTCGTAAAGAAACTCGGTCTTCTGGAATCCGGGCGGCAGTTTCTGTCTTATTGTCTGCTCAATGACCCTCGGCCCTGCAAATCCGAGTAAAGCCTTGGGCTCAGCAATTATTATGTCTCCGAGAGAGGCAAAACTTGCTGCTATACCACCCATCGTCGGGTCGGTCAGTACTGAGATATACAACAGTCCTGCCTTTTCCATTTTCCCTACGGCAGCGGAGGTTTTTGCCATCTGCATAAGGGATATCACGCCCTCGTACATCCTCGCGCCACCACCTCCGCCGGATACACACACCATCGGCATTTTTTTCTCAACAGCGTGCTCTACAGCCCTTGTGAATTTTTCCCCGACAACCGAACCCATACTGCCCATAATAAAACCGGCATCTATGACCGCCAGGACACAGCCGATTCCATCAATCTTACACTCCCCGGTTACTATGGCCTCTTTCAGACCTGTTTTCTGCATCTCCTCTTTCAATTTTTCTGTGTATGCTTTTACACCTATGAAACCGAGTGGGTCACTGGAAATTAACGAATCCCATTGTTCTTTAAAAGAGTTAGCATCCGCCAGCATATTTATCCTGTCATAGGCAGTCATTCTTCCATAATATCCGCAGTGTGGACATACCTTAAGATTCTCTTCCCACTTCTTTTTATAGATAACCCTTCCGCAGTTTTCACACTTAAGCCACAGGTCTTTTTTTATTTCAGGCTTTTCTTTTGGCTCAATCCTCGTATATCTTTTCCGTCTGAATATCATTATAGTATTTTGTAACTTGTTAATATCTCCTTTATTTTTTTCAGGCTCGCAGGTGACGGCGGCGTGAGAGGCAACCGCCACTCAGGTTCTATCATCTTCATCAGTCCCAGTGCAGATTTTACCGGTATGGGATTGGTTTCTATAAAAAGTACCTTGAATATAGTGAGCAGTTCAAGATGAATCCTCCGGGCATTTTCCCAGTTGCCGGCAAGAGCCGCCTCGGTCATTTCCGCAACCTGTAAAGGAACAATGTTGGCCGCAACAGATATAACCCCCCGCCCTCCAACAGCCATTATGGGAAGGGTAAGTGAATCATCCCCGGAGATTACGGTAAAGTCTTTACCGCACAGAGAAAGTATTTTGCTGACCTGGTCCAGACTGCCGCTGGCCTCCTTGATAGCCACAATGTTTTTAATCTGCGACAATTCACACACAGTCTCAGGCAGGATTGAAATCCCTGTTCTTGAAGGCACGTTATAAAGAATAATGGGGATAGAGACGTTCTCTGCGACCTTTTTGTAGTGTTGATAAAGACCGCTGGACGTCGGCTTGTTATAGTAAGGTGTTATCAGCAATGCAGCATCTGCCCCGGTGCTCTCAGCGTATTGAGATAATTCAACAGCCTCCAGGGTATTATTTGAGCCAGTTCCTGCTATCACCTGACACCTTTTATCCACAACTTCAACCGTGTATCTTATCAGGTCTTTGTGTTCATCCATTGACAGTGTAGCAGGTTCACCTGTACACCCTGCCACAAGGATGCCGGAGGTTTTGTTTTTTATCTGGAATTCTACAAGATTTTTGTATGCTTTTTTGTCTACCCTATCATTTTTGAGCGGCGTTACTATCGCCACGATTGAACCCTGGAACGTCATTTGCCATCTCCTTTACCTTTTTTGCTTTTTATTTTCATAAAGGTCTATCGCCTCTTTTAAGTGAGTGATATATGCCAGAGCAGGGCCACCTCCCATAAGAACAGAGACAGTTGCTGCCTCCATGAGCTCCTCTTTTGTCGCACCTGCCTTGAAAGCACCTTCAGTGTGTGCAGCTACACAGATGGAACACTTCACAACAATGGCTATGGCGAGGGCAATCAACTCCTTCGTCTTTCTGCTCAGGTTTCTCTCTTGATGTATGGACGATATAAACTCATTGAACCTTTTAAATTCTTCGGGATTGCTCTTTGAAAATTCTGCCATACTCTGTTGAAAATTATCCATTAACTCTTTCATAATTTTCTCCTTTCCCCTCCCATGATTCACATTCTGAACCTAATATTTTTTATATTCTCCCATCCCGCCGCTTTTAACTTTTCAAGAATCTCCTTGCTTTTCATCTTTAAAAGAGTCAGATAACAACTGCTGTCAACCTTTACAATTAATTCATCTTGCCTGCAAGATTCCACATAACTGTGAGCCCTGATATCATCATTCACCACCTTACACCACGCACTTTCAATATCACCGGTAATCCTCTCACTCTGGCTTCTATCTTTTGCTGATGAACCCGCATCCTTACCTAAAGAGTCTACCACCCTGCTGACAATACTTCCTATCTTCTCCATATTTATCAGTCAAGTTTCAAAGGCATTGCAACATAGATATAATCAGAATTTTTCTCGCCGCGCATGATAATAGGCGTCTTTTCGTTATTGAAACCAATCACAACTCTTTCTTCCTCAACCTTATGTAAGAAGTCTATCAGATAGTTGGGAGGAAAAGCAAGGCTCTGCTCTTTTTCATCGCTGTATTCAATATCTATTTTTTCGTGTGCCTCGCCGACATCCGGACTGACCACGGAAAAGACCAGTATATTTTTCCCTATGGTCAGTCTGACCTTATTATACCTCTCACTGGTAAATAAAGATATTCTCTTTAAGGTTGAAAGAAATTCTTCTTTATTTATATATATATGTTTTTGTTGTTTATCATTGGGTATCACCTTTCCATAATCAGGAAAGTCTTCACTGCCTGATAGTAATTGTGAAACCAGATACATATTTCCAAGGTTGAATACTATCTGGTTTTTACCTATGGATAGGTCTATAACCTCATCTTTGTTCGCCAGTGTTGTAAGGATGCCCATTAATTTAAAAGGCAGTAGACATTTATATGGGTTGACATATTTTTCTCCTGTGTTAATACTTACTAATGAGAGTCTCTTTGTGTCTGTTCCTATAAAGTTCAAAGAATCCTCTTTTATGTCAAGCAGACCTCCTCTAAAATGAGGGCGTGGTTCTTCAGGGTCTATACAGAATCTCACATTGTCAATGGCTTTACTTAATTGCTTGCCGTTTACCTTAATTGAAACATCTCCTGAAAACTTGGGAAGTTTAGGAAACTCTTCCTCGTTCATACATGGAAAGGTATATTTTGAGTCATTACACATTATCTCTGCTGAGTTTTCTTTCCTTATTATCTTTATATCAGTATCTGGAAGTTGTTTTATTAAAGAGATAAACTTTTTACCTATTATAACCATACTTCCTTTTTTAACCTTATCACATTCAAGGTTCAGTCTCAGTGTATTTTCTAAGTCAGTGGCAGTTAAAAATACACCTGTATCTTTTACCTCAAAGAGCATACCATTTGTTATCATAATGGCAGGTTTTGTGGGTAGTATACCTTCTATTTTTTCACACTCTTTTTTCAACACACTACTCTTTACTATTATTTCCATATTAATCCTCCGTTGTATTAATAATACCTTTTTTAGTTAATAAACTTCCTATCTCTTTATTTTATAGATATTTAAGAGGTGTAAAAAATGTGTAAAACTATCTTTCCAAAACCTTCCTTATCTCATCAACCACACCTTTTATATACTCATCATTATTATATAAACTTTTTATCTTTTTATGGGCATGTAATACCGTCGTATGGTCTTTTCCACCAAACCTAATTGCAATTGAATTAAGAGAATTATTTGTAAGTTCCCTGCTTAGAAACATAGCTATCTGCCTTGGTATTATAATATTTTTCAACCTACTCTTACTTATTAACTCATCTTCCTGTATCCTGAAATATTCACAGACTGATGTTGTTATCAGGTTTAAATCAATAATAACCTTCTTTTTATAATACTCTCCATCCATTATTTCATCAATAATATTTTTATCAATATTCTTATTCAGCAGGCTTGAAAAAGCAAAAATTCTATTTAATACCCCCTCAAGCATCCTGACATTATCTTTTATATTTTCCGCTATATAGAATATTACATCATCGCTAATACTTATATTTTTCATTTCACACTTTTTTTTCAATATTGCCACGCGGGTTTCAAAATCCGGCGGCTGGATATCTGCAACAAGTCCCCACTCAAATCTTGATATGAGGCGTTTTTCAAGAAATGATATTTCATTAGGGGGTCTGTCACTGGAAAGTATAATCTGCTTGCGCTGGTCATATAAGAAATTGAATGTGTGAAAAAATTCCTCCTGGGTGCCTTCCTTTCCTGCTATAAAGTGTATATCATCAATAAGAAGAAAATTAGGTTTCCTGAACTTCTGCCTGAAAGACTGGGTGGTTTTATTTTTAATGCTCTGGATAAACTCATTCAGATACACCTCTGCGGGAATATATATGATATTGGTATCTTCCCTTTCAGTTACAAAGTGTCCTATTGCCTGCATTAGGTGTGTTTTACCCAGACCAAACCCACCATACAGAAACAGCGGGTTGTATGCTATTCCCGGAGACTGGGCAACTGCCAGAGCCGCAGCATGTGCCAGTCTGTTACTTGAGCCCACCACAAAATTTTCAAATGTATAACCTGAGTTAAGATTGGTAAAACCGGAAAAATTTACCGTTTTTTTCTCTTCTTCTCCATAAATTAGTTTAACATCTGGATACCACCCGCTGGTATTAAAAAACTCATCTTTAAGTATGTCTATGAATGGGGTAAAACCTCTCTCAAACGTCATATTAGGAATTTCCAGTTTTAGTATGTTCCCTTCAATACCTTTAAACCTGACGGGCTTTATCCATATATCGTAAGCCCGCGGGTTATTCAGTCTTTTTTCAACCCTCATCAGGGTCTCTTTCCACTCTTTTTCCATAACAATCTCACCTTTTTACACAACTTTTCCACACTCTCTATACACATTTTAACCTATCTTACAGGTTGCGTCCACAGCAGTTTTTATACTTTTTGCCGCTTCCACAAGGACAGGGGTCATTGCGGCCTATTTTTTTCTTACCCCTCATGTATGGTTGATTTGCGGGTTGTTGTCTTTCCTGTACAAGAGTTCCGTCTTTGTGTGGTGGAACAGGGAGTGTACCCGGTTCTATCTTTCCTGTCTGCATTTCCCTGTCTGCATCATATTCACCGGGCTCCTTATCTTTTTTTGTCACATCAAACTGTTCAAGATTTTTGTGTCCGTAGGTTATATCCCCTTCTGTGTGTGGAACAATCGGTACCTGTTCGGGTATTCCTGCCTGTGGGGTTTGGTGCCCTTTTGATACCTGAACCCTGAACAAGAAGGAAAGTATCTCTTTTTTTATGAAGGAAAGCATTCTCTGAAACTCCTGATAACCTTCATGTTTATATGCAAGCAGAGGGTCTCTCTGTGCATATGCCCTCAGGCTGATACCCTCCCGCAGTTCGTCAATAACCCTCAGGTGAGCCTTCCACCTGTTGTCTATAACCTGAAGCATTATAATCTTCTGTATGTAAACAAGATATTGCCCGACCTCTTTTTCCTTCTCTCTATAGGCATCCTGTATCTTTTTGAGCAGGTCATCTTTTAACTGGTCTCTCCATGGGAGCGGGTTGCGAATACTGTCAGGTTGTGGCATATCCACCTTTATATCGAATGTGTTCAGTATCAATAGACTGAAATTGTCAAGGTTCCATGTAAAAGGTTTTACCTGTGGGTTCATAAACTCTTCAAGTCCTTCATCAAGCGTTTCTTCCATAAACTCTTTTATGTAGGTCTCCACATTTTTACCTTCAAGTATATCCTGCCTGATGGCGTAGATGATTTTTCTCTGTTCATTTAATACATTATCAAACTCAAGGAGTTGCTTCCTTATCTCAAAGTTTCTTGCCTCCACCTTCTTCTGGGCGTTGTTAATCATCTTGGTTATCAGAGGATGTGTTATAGCCTCACCTTCAGGCAGATGTCCCATAACCCCGAGCATCCGTTCCGACCCGAAGATTCTTAAAAGGTCATCATCCAGTGAAAGATAAAACTTTGAAGAGCCCGGGTCACCCTGTCTTCCTGCACGTCCCTTCAACTGGTTGTCTATGCGTCTTGCTTCATACCTTTCACTGCCTATCACGTGCAGACCCCCGGCATCCACAACCTTCTGGTGGTCCTGCTGCCATGGGGTCTTATACTTCTCAAGCAATCTTTCGTAAACCTCTTTAAACTCTTCCGGCGTCTTTTCAAGCTCTTCCCGTGCCTTCTGCCACTCATCCTCATAGCGGGTTCTGTTCTCTTCGTATTCTTCCCTTGCTTTTTTCAGTTCTTCATCATAGTGCGCGTATTCCTTTTCGTATTCCTTTAACAGTGTCTTATACTCTTTTTCTGCGGTATCATAGTCTTCCTCCAGAAGCGCTGATTTTATTCTTTTCTCCAGTGTATTTCTTGCTTCAAGGTACGGACCGTATAACCTGCTCTCCGTTTCTATGAATCTTTTCAGGACATCTTTTGTGTTTTCACCACCACCTGCGAGGTCTTCGGACATCTTCTGGATATATTCGACATAATGGTCTTCTCTCCCCTTTGTCTTTTGGAAAAGATTTTCGTTCTCCGGTATATCAGAGGAGAATGTTGATTCCATTATGGAAAGGTATTTCTGTATGGACTTTCCATAAGACTCCAGAAGGTTTAATATCTTTCTTATGCCCTCTGCTGACGATGCCTCTGCACTGTTCAGCAACTCGGTTATGCTGTTTCTTTTCTCCTCTATGTCTTCCTGCAGAACGATGCCGAACCTTTCTTTTAATGAATTTTTGAAGGCAAGATACTCTCTGTAGGTTCTGCCCGCAGATTCTTTGAAGTCTTTCAGTTTTTCCTGTTTATCCTTGAATGTGTTTTGTGCCTCCGCAAGGTCAGCGGATGCCCTATCGTGCAGCTCTCTCAGTTTTAACAGCCGGGGCTGATATCTTTCAAATGAACCGCTGCCCTGTTTGCTGAAAATAGTACCTTCAAACAGGTCGTTGGCCTTCCTATCAAGAGAGACAAAAATTGATTCTTTTTCATTGAGGACGTTTCTTATGGAGTCAATCTTTACTTTGTAGTCTTTTTCGGCATCTGACAACCTTTTCTTGTAGGAGTTTTCTATCTCTGTCAGGGCTCCTGCAAACTCCTGCTCTCTGTTTTTATCTCCTGTTGTTGCCTTCTTCCGGGACCAGATAACCTTGATAGTCTCCTCTCTTGCAAGTATCTCAGGGTTTCCGCCCAGTATAATATCCACGCCGCGGCCTGCCATCTGGGTGGCTATCGTTACAGCATGGGAACGGCCTGCCTGAGCGATGATGGCAGCTTCCGCCTCGTGGTTTTTGCCGTGCAGGACATTGTGGGGTATATTCTTCCTGCTCAGGAACCTGCTCAGTTTTTCAGCCTTCTCAATAGAGGCGGTTCCTATAAGAATAGGACGGTTTTCTTTGAAGGTTTTTTCTATCTCTTCAGTGATTACCTTGAACTTGTCATTTTCTGTTTTATAGATTTCGTCATCATATTCCGTCCTGTTTAGTATTTTGTTGGTTGGGAGTGCCATTACATCTGTATGATATATCTCCTTGAATTCCAGAGATTCGGTTAGGGCGGTTCCTGTCATCCCTGCGATTTTTTTATAGAGTTTGAAGTAGTTCTGGAAAGAGATGGTAGCAAGGGTCTGGTTTTCCCTTTCAATCCTTACCCCTTCCTTGGCTTCTATTGCCTGGTGAAGCCCATCGCTCCATCTCCTGCCAGGCATAATCCGCCCTGTAAACTCATCCACTATTACAACCTGACCGTTCTTAACAATGTATTCCTTGTCCCTTTTGAAGAAGTTGTGAGCCCTGAGAGCCTGATTTATATGGTGCACCCGTTCGGTATTTGACCCGTCATAGAGGTTCTGGATGGACATCAGCCGTTCGCACTTGTGTACTCCTTCGTCTGTAAGGGATACGGACTGCCCTTCTTCGTCGAGAGTAAAGTCCGTGTCCTTGTTAAGTTTTCTTACCAGACGGTCTATCTCATAGTACAACTGGGTTGTTTCCTCAGATGGACCTGATATAATCAAAGGGGTACGTGCCTCGTCTATAAGTATGGAATCCACCTCGTCAATAATGGCATAGTTCAGTTCTCTCTGAACCTGGCTTTCTTCTCTCACAGCCATGTTGTCCCTGAGGTAGTCAAAACCGAATTCACTGCCCACCCCGTAGGTTATATCGCATCTATAGGACTCTTTTCTCTCCGCCGGACGCAGATATAGAAACCTTGAGTCTGCCGGCAGGTATGTCGGGTCAAAGACAAAGGCAGAAGCGGAGTACGGGCCTTTTGCCTCTTTATAAGAGATGATGCAGCCGACTGACAGTCCGAGGTAGTCATAGATAACTCCCATCCACTGTGTGTCTCTTTTGGCAAGGTAGTCATTAACGGTGACAAGGTGGCACCCTTTTCCCTCAAGGGCGTTCAGAAAAAGAGAGAGGGTGGCGACAAGGGTTTTCCCTTCACCCGTTGCCATCTCTGCTATTTTGCCTTTATGCAGGACTATCCCGCCGAGAATCTGCACGTCAAAATGCCGCATGTTAAGGGTTCTTCTTGCAGCCTCCCGGACAAGGGCAAATCCTTCAACAAGACAGGCATCTGCGGACTCTCCGTTCTGTATCCTTTTCCGCAGGGTATCTGTCTGTTTCTTCATCTCCTCCCTCGACAGGTCTTTGAGCTTTTCTTCTTTTTCATTCACGCCCTTCAACAAAGAGATGGTTTCCTGTATCAGCGTATATTTCTCTTTGTTGAACAGGCGGTTTATAAAATACCTTGTTCCGGGGTTCAATGACCTGAAGTTGAAGAAGAGTTGTTCATAGTATCGCACTTGAAAAGCACCTCCAATTTGGAATCTTAAGCACTAAATCCTCAGTAAACCCCGTATTGTCATTGCGAGGCTTGTCCCGAACGGATGTGAGGGAACTGATTCCTTCGCCTGTCATTGCGAGGAATGGGATTCCTTCGCCTGTCATTGCGAGGAATG
>CAYOYL010000110.1:0-4677 GCA_964408175.1 uncultured bacterium | reverse complement strand
GGCAGGGTTGTACATAATATCTGACGATATACGATGGATAAATTAAAATTCTCTAAAAATTATTCTGAACTTTTCGGTATTCTTGGAGAACGTTACCGTTTAGCATGGGAAAAGAATCTTTTAAAGATTAACTGGCAGAATGATTTCCTGCTTCCTTTCATTGAAAGAAAAGATGAGAATGGCTACATAGGTCTTGGTAAAACTATGGAAGCTCTTTCCCTGATTGCCGCCCAAACTCAAAATCCGTTGCTGCTGGACCTGCGTAGGAAGGTAGTTAAAACTTTGCTTGAAACGCAAGAACCCGACGGTTATACAGGTATAATGAAACAAGGAAAAAGGATAGTGCAGCCATGGGATGTTCACGAACATGGATATCTAATTATGGCTCTATCTGCTGACTGGGAATATTTTCAGGAGAAAGATTCTCTCGCAGCGGCAGAAAACATCGCAAAAATGCTCATAAAATATTTTGACGAAACAGGTATCCCGGAATATGGATTTGCTTTACACCTGGTTTTGACTGGGCTGGATATGGCTTTTTTAAAATTGTTTAGATTAACCGGAAATACCTCATACCTGAATTTCTGTAAAGACAGACTCAATTTAGAAAAGTGGGACCTCAAGATTGTTGAGGGGAGATTCAAACCTTATGACGGACATGTATATGCCTATCTTGCGAGAGCACTGGCACAAATGGAGTTCTTCAGGTTGACAGGGGAAAAAGGAATTCCGAAAACGGTCAAACGTGCATTAAATTACCTGTTTAAGGAGCATGCACTTTTAGTAACAGGAACATGCGGTATTAAAGAATGCTGGCACTCCAACCAGACCGGTTCCGGGGATATCGGAGAAACCTGTGCCACGGTATACCTTATCTTTCTTCTTGCATACCTGTTGGCTGACAGCAACTATGGATATTTTGGAGACTGTATGGAGCGCAGTCTTTACAATGCTTTTTTCGCGGCTCAATCGCCTGATGGACGACACATTCGTTACTATACTCCTTTTGAAGGAGAGAGGAAATACTGGCCTCTGGATACTTACTGCTGTCCGGGAAATTTTCGCCGCGGCATAGCGTATCTTCCCGAAATGGTTGCTTTCAGAAACAACAGTGGCATTCTCATTAATCTTTATTCCAAAAGCAGAATATATACAAGAACACCGCAAAATGATAACTTAATAATTGAGCAGAACACTGATTATCCTGATTCAGAAATGGTAGAATTTGAAATGAGGCTCAGCAACCCTTCCCCTTTTTCTTTCCAGATGAGAATACCAACATGGTGTAAGGACCCAGCAGTGACCGTCAATAATAAAGAGTGTAAAACAGTTTTCAGTAAGGGGCTTTTATCTATCAATCGGATATGGAAAAGCGGGGATATAGTCAGTTTGAGCCTGCCTGTGACATGGCGATGGTTAAAAGGATTTGGAAAACAGAAGGATAAGGTTGCACTTCTTCGAGGCCCCAGGCTTTTCTGTTTTAACCCCGGACTCAATCCGTCTATTAAAACTGAGCACATAAAATCCCTCGTAATGATTCAGAATTCACTGCATGGTTTTATGCCTGATAGAAAAATAAGACCTGGAGGAGTTAAGGTGAACTGTATGGCCAGGCCGTCTTCACAGAAGAGTGGTTCAAAGGAAATAAAAATAGTCCTGACAGATTTTACTGACCCTGGGGGTACTGCCACATATTTCAATATAGATAATTACTCCGTTGCTAAAGAAGATGAACTTTTTTCAGAATATCCCAAAAACCTTTTTGAAGATATGTAAAACCGTATTAAATAATAGACATTGCATATTTGCTGCACTAATTTCTGTTTCTTCAAACCAACTGCTGGTCTGCACTCTTCAGTCTGAAAAGATAGAGAGACGTAAACCTTTCCGTATATTCAAAGGTCTAACGTATGGAGTGATAACAAAGCGCCGCAGTACTCTTGCACTCCAGAGGGGGAAAATATGAAAAGGGTAATAAAGCCCGGTATATTCAAGATTCTGTTGTTGCTTCTTACTGTTTTTACCAGAGTCTCTTTTGCGGATTTCTCGGGTAATTCAAATAGGAGTCTTGCAGACATTTCTTCCGTTCCTCTGGCTTACGTAATATTGAGTGCCTCGGATGTTGAGTTTGTAAAACCACTGGTCAGAACTGGAGATATTATAGCCGCAAAACCCGACAAGGTTGAACTACTGGGTTCATTGACCGGGGTGCAGAAACTTCTGCTTATTGGCCCCGGATATGAAAGGGGTGATGACGGCAAGTGGTGTGCTATGAGCGATGAGAAGATAACTTCGCTGATGAAAAAAGCACGGCAGTACGGAGTCACACTTTTCGGCTACAACCTGGAGAATTCCTTTCATGGGAGAGATATTATTGAACGCGAGCGCCATGTCAACGAATTGGCCCACGCGGCAGGTATGGTACACGTTTTTGGTCCCTTGATTGGACGTTTGATGAAGCAGGGCGGAGAGAAGATGGCGGAGGCGGCGGATATTATGGTCGTGCAGGCACAGGCCTTCCAGAGATCCACGGGCTTTGAGACGAAAAAGGTTCTTGAGGTAGTGAATGCTTTGCGTAAAGCCAACCCGAATGTAAAGGTGCACATACAGATATCTGTCAGGAACAGGGATAACGGGACCTGTAAGACTGTCGATGAGGTAATTGAGGATTTAGGTAAGATAGCAGGTTACGCGGATACAGTATGGCTTTTTTCTGTACCTGCAACGACAACCCTCTTTCGTGAGGTCTTCACGAAACTGCGTCAGTCAAGACCTGTTTCTCTGCATAAGGAAATTAGGTCTGTTAATCCATCTGCTCAACAGGGTATCCGGTCTGCTGAGGGGAAACCGTTTTCATCTATCTGTACACAGGCCATAGCCGGTGATACAAGGTTATCTGTTCTGAGAAATGCCATGTTTGCAACAGGCTCCTGGGTTCCTTATGCTATTCTGGGAGGACAGATTGCCGGGGACTGCTCGCCTCATCTTGTGCGAGTGTTGGAAGAAGCCGGCGTGACTGAGGAGCAGAGAAGCAAAAAATTTGGCATACCTGAAGAAAATGCAGTTGTTTTGGAAACAGTCCAAAAGGGCTGAAACCGTTGGGAGAGTGGTGCCGGGAGAGGGAGTCGGCGCCGCTCGGCTTTCGAAACGCCTCGGGTCGGCCATTCGATAGATTCTCTTATTCCTTTTATCCTCCCCCCCCTTGCGGGGGAGGAAACAGGTGGGGGCATATTTTTCTCATCGGAGCCAGACATCTTCTTGCACAGACAATCCCTGTGTTTCGGTCAACGGGCTTACCGACTCGCCCTCAGTGCTATGCGGTGCTCCTTACCCGTTGCATCAGCACCCCTTCGACTCCCTTTCAAAGAAGAGTGCAATGCCGAGGGAGGGAGTCGAACCCTCATGGAAATTACTTTCCAACGGATTTTAAGTTCAGGATGTTAGATTTTAACCCGAGGTTTCCTCTTATCCTTAATCTCAGTCAAACCTTTGCGTAGCAAAGACTTACAATCTCCAATAAAAACTTTTCAATCTCTCTCAAAATCTCAAAAAATTAGGTTTCTGGGCACACTTTGGTCACACTTTGGTCACACCTGCACAACCCAATTTTTGCCAGCAGTCCTGTTTTTGATTCATTACAGCACGAATCTTAAGTCCGAAGTTGAGAGGGTGTTTTAAGATGCTCCGATTTATTTAATCATCGATGAATGTTTTTACGCACTTTAGGAAGATTTCTTTTCAAACAGGAAAGCAAAAAACTGTTGAAATCCTTCTTACTGGCGATTTAATAGTTCAACAAAGTTTTCAGGAGTTATTTCTATTTCTCGCAGGATTTCCCTTATCAAAGGACGGGCAAGATCTCTTCCTGGATGGTTTGGTGCAGTAGTTGTTCTTCCGTCTGGATGACGGTAAAATACATGGCTCCCTTTCTGACGAACCGGCTTGAAGCCCAAACGAATGAGTACGTTCTCCATCGTTTTAAAATCAACGATGGGCAGACGGCTCATATTGACACCTCAATTTGCTGAAGACCAACAAAACGCGGAATATCTTCTACGGATTCTTTCCGTTCTTCAAAACAGAGTTCAAGTACCTCCTTGAGATTTTTCTGCAGTTCGTCCAATGTGGCCCCCTGGGTATGGGCACCTGCTATGCCCGGAACGATACCTACATATAGATTTGTTTCAGGATCCCATTCCATATAAGCAGTAAATGTTCTCATGTTTCACCTCGCTCTTATCTAACCGTTTTAAATGCCGCATTGCTTCCAAAACCTGAAATAATTATACCATTTTATCTATCTCTTGTTAATACTGTCTTTCTATCAATGTCTCAATCAGGATTACTCTGAATACGGAAAGTTTGCTCTACTGCAAAATTCGGTAGTATGATAATTCCATGTATCGGCAATATGCAGGCCTTGTTGAATTCCCCATTATCTCCCTTTCGCAAGAGAGGCATCTTATAGCCCTGGCGAAAAAGGGACATAAAAAAGCGACTGACGAACTCATATTGCGGCACATTAGTTTCATTTCTTTCAGAATCAACAAAAAAGTATTCTCCGATTATAGAGAGCGTTTCGGCAACGATATCCTTTCAGAAGCAGTGTTTATTCTGTACGATAAAATCGGTACATATAACCTTAACTACAAAGATAAACAAGGTAATTTCAAACCG
>CAYOYL010000109.1:0-2525 GCA_964408175.1 uncultured bacterium | reverse complement strand
TGCATAGCATCCAACAATTCCTGTTTTGTCGCAGAAGGACGCAGGTCCAACATTTTATTTAGGGCATATACCTTGAAGTAGTAGCGGTGTATTCCACCAGGAGGGCAGGGTCCGGTGTACCCTATGGTCCTGGAGTCATTCTTGCCCTGTAGTGCTCCATTGGGAAGTCTTTCCTGAGGAGGGATGTTCTCCTGTAGGTGTGAGGTATCCTTGGGAAGGTTGTATATTACCCAGTGGACCCAGACCTTTGCTGGTGCATCAGGGTCGTCGCTTATCAGTGCAATGCTCTGGGTTTCTTCAGGAATGGAAGCAAAATCTAATGGTGGGGAAATATTTTCTCCGTCGCATGTATATCTCTTTGGTATTGTTTCTCCCTCCTGCCAGGCACTACTTGTGACCTTTATATCCATTTCAGCCCCCAAAATCCCCCTGTATCCCCCTTTGACAAAGGGGGATACAGGGGGATTTATCCATTTTCTCCCCCCGTATAGGTTCGGTATGTAAGCAGGTAATCATTATAAGGAATGAACCCAAAAACCCAAGATATCTTAACATTTTTATTGCAGTCCTATCTTATCCTTTATTGACTGCATTGCCTTTATGGCTATAGCAAAAAACTCTTCCAGTGTCAGTCCTGTCTTCTCAATCTCTTTTATAATCTCTCTGTCACAGCCGGCCGCAAAACTTTTGTCCTTAAACTTCTTCTTCAGTTTCACTGCCTCCATACCGCTTATCTTCTTTCCCCGCATTAACGCATACGCATAGATAAGCCCTGTAACTGTCTCACCGGCAGCCAGTGCAAACTCCATCTTTTGCGTCCTTTGCCTGTTTTTTAACCCGGGGATTTGTTCATAGCCATAGGCGTGTGACTGAATAGCCTCTATGTCCTCACTGCTGAAGCCCTTACTCTCTAATATCTCTTTTGCCTTTATGCAGTGTTCTTGTATATTATTCTTTGTCAATGCCCAGTCTACATCATGCAATAGTCCGAGCATACTCCAGTAGTCCGGGTCCTCACCAAGTCTCTCAGCAAGAGACCTCATAACAGATTCTGTCTCAATGTAGTGAAGCATATCAGCACTCTCCTGCCCCAGACTCTCTAACAGAGAGAGAGCCTCTTGCCTGTTTATCGGTAGTTGTTTTTTCTCCATATTGTTCTCTCTTGTTCACTTGCTACCTGATTGTTTCATTGCTCCTGCCATATTCTTAACCATATCAGTCATATCCATTACCTTGGCATCCTTGGGGATGTTCAGGTTGAAGACAGAATCAGGGATGCTGTCTGTTTTAAATTCCAGAAAGTCAATCCACATACCAGGTGTGTTGGAATCCTCCCCGTATATCTCCATCTTTTCAAGAAGGAGAGAATCCCGATTAACCCACATACTGACTTTTTTGAAGAACTGCTGTGTATTTTGCTGTACACCGGGGATGGACATCATATCTCTGATTTTCTCTGTATTGTTTATTTTTATCAGATAGAAGTTTTTACCATCCCTGTTTTTTTCAATAACCTCAACCTCCTCAATCACTGACTGAAGGGTTTGTATCATCTTTGCATCAAACACACCTGTCTGTTGTTTCATACTATTCCTCAATTCTTCGGGCAGTTTGCTCATGTCTACGGTCATAACCGTGTTGAGGGTCTTCTGGTACTGGATAATCTTTTCACTGTCCATCAGCATACTCATCTCCATCGGCTTGGGCATTCCCGGCTGGGAGAATGACATATCCATCCGCATCTTGTCACCTTTTTTCCAGAAACTGGCAGGCATCTTCATCATACTACCCATCATAGACATATTCATCTCATATCTACCGCTCATATCCTGTATGCCTGCATACTTCTGTGCTATCCTTGAAAAGAGTTCTTCCTTGTTGACCTCAGCATCTAAGGTAAATACCACCAACAGCACAACCACAAAAGCCATCCATATCTTTTTCACAATTTTCCCCTCCTTTAAAAGCACTCAGTTTTATGATACACCATTTCAGTGACACGTGCAAAAAAGGGGACAGGCTACTTTTTTATTTTGGGGATGGAGAAAAACATAGATTGTACTTTTTTTTAAAAGAGAGGTTACGTAAGAAAAAGTAGCCTGTCCCCTTTTTTGACTTTTAGGTAAAGTGTGTTATAAAATAAACAATATGGGGATGATTGTATTTATCTTCGGGCTTGTCTTTGGAAGTTTCGCCAATGTTGTTATATACCGTCTGCCGAAGGGAAAGTCCATAGTCCGTCCCGGTTCGCAGTGTCCTTCCTGTGGTAAGGATATATTATGGTATGATAATATCCCCCTTATCAGTTACATACTCTTGCGCGGTAGGTGCAGATTCTGCAAAAAGCACATCTCTGCCAGATACTTCCTTATAGAACTTGTAACCGGTATACTTTTTCTTCTTATCTATCTGAAGTTTGGTATGGGTGTCAGTTTTTTTATCTATACGCTCTTTGCCTTCTCTCTACTGATTATGGGTTTCATAGACATAGATACCTATCTTATATCCGATGTTATTGTCCTGCC
>CAYOYL010000108.1:0-9274 GCA_964408175.1 uncultured bacterium | reverse complement strand
ACTCGGGATACCGCGGATAATAACCTTTTCAGGGTGTCCTGGTGATAACGAAGATGCGAAATACCCCAACTGGGTAACCTGTCCATGGCCTGAAGATTTTTCGGCAATAGTCAAGTGGCAGTGGGAGAAGAAGGTCATACCCTACTGGAAGGAAGAGGTCAAGTTTGCAAAAGACCACAACGTAAAGGAGATATGCCTCGAGATGCACCCGGGTTTTGTGGTCTATAATCCTGAAACCCTTCTTAAACTCAGGGATGCCGCGGGTAAAGAGATAGGCGCCAACTTTGACCCCAGCCACCTCTTCTGGCAGGGTATAGACCCGAATGCAGCGTTGAGAAAGATGAAGGGTTCTATATATCACGTGCACGCAAAGGACACAAAAATAGACCCTTACAACACATCTGTCAATGGAGTCCTTGATACAAAAACATACCTTGACGAGATTAACCGCTCATGGCTCTTCAGAAGCGTGGGATACGGACACTCCTACGAATTCTGGAATGACTTTGTATCCACACTGAGGCTTATCGGCTATGACGGGGCAATCAGCATAGAGCATGAAGACAGCCTTATGAGCGTGGACGAAGGGCTTAAAAAGGCAGTGGATTTCCTCAAGGGTGTACTGATAAGAGAGCCAAAACCCAAGGTCTGGTGGACGTAAAAACTGGTATCCCATAACAGAAATCCAGAACTCAGGCAAAATGGGAAAAGATTACTGTTTGCACCTCACATCACTGCAGACCCAGAAAATATTATGGGCTATGCAGAATCAGCCGTGGATTCAGGCGCTAATGCCCTGATGTTTTCACCTTATTACGGTGGAGGATTTTTAAAGATGGCTGAGATTGCAGAAAGATTTGACGTGCCTGTTTACAGTCATCCTGACGGGCCGGCAGCAGGTGTAAAGGCACTTATCTTATCGTGCATATCTTGAAGAAGAACTGACTGAAAAAATTCGCTGGAAAAATGGGGAGTGAAAAAAAGGAGACCTGAAAGTGTTAAAAAATAAAGCAGTAAGAATACTTGTAGGAGGTTCTGGGGGCCAGGGCATAATTACTCTCAGCAAGGTTGTTTCCTATGCTGCCATACACCAGAATATGCAGGTATCCTGCCTGCCTGTTTATGGAGCAGAGATGAGAGGTGGATACGTATACAGCACTATTGTTATATCTTCCGGAGAGAGTATCTTCTCCCCTGTAAGCTCCGAGGTGGACATAGCAGTATTTATGAACGAAGAGATGTTTAAAATGCTGCGCTCTTACCTTAAAAAGGGTGCTGACCTGATTCTAAACACATCTTTGATTAAAAAGTCTTCCATAACGGACTATAACATTACTGATATACCGGCAAGTGAAATGGCTGAAAAAATAGGGAACATAAAAACCGCTAATATGATAGCAACGGGAGCACTGGGACACATCGTAAATGAGAAATACTGTAAATTTACACTATCAGACCTCTATTATGGAGTGGAGGAGATAATAAAAAATAAAGAACTGTCCGATATGGGTAAAACCGGTGTTGAAACCGGCTGGAACCTGCTTTATGGAAAAGACAATAAAAATAGAAAAGATTGATGACTACCAGTATATCATCCCGAGAGAAGAGGGGATGCGTGTTCCCGGTGTTCTTTACATCTCAGAAAAACTTCTCTCCAAAGCCATATCCGACAATGCCACCTCACAGGTAATAAACATTGCAAAACTCAGGGGTATCACAAAATACAGCCTTGCTATGCCGGATATACACTTCGGTTATGGGGCACCCATCGGTGCAGTAGGGGCATTTGATGAAAAGTCCGGCGTTATTGTCCCGGGGTTCGTAGGCTTTGACATAAACTGCGGGGTAAGGCTGATAAGAAGCAACCTCACACTCAATGACATAAGAGACAAACTGGAAGAACTTACAGACCTCTTGTTTACCCATATCCCTTCGGGGGTCGGCTCCACCGGTAAGATAAAACTAAAGAAACAAGAACTGGAAAGGGTGGTGACAGAAGGCGCCCTGTGGGCAGTAAAAAGCGGCTTTGGTACACAGGGAGATATAGAAAACATAGAGGAACATGGAAGGATGAAAAATACCGACCCTCAAGTGATAAGCGACAAGGCATACGAAAGAGGACTGGAGCAACTTGGGACTCTCGGTTCGGGTAACCACTTTCTTGAGATACAACAGGTCTCTGATGTATATGACGAGACGACAGCCGGCACCTTCGGTATATTCAAGGGACAGATAACCATAATGGTACACACCGGAAGCAGGGGATTTGGATATCAGATATGCGATGATTACCTTGACAGGTTCGGTAAGGTAGCGCTGGAATACGGCCTTACGGTCCCTGACAAACAACTCTCCTGCGCACCCGCATCTTCTGAAGAGGGCAAGAGATATTTAAAAGCAATGAACGGCGCGGCAAACTATGCTTTTGCCAACAGACAGATGATTACCCACTGGGTCAGGGAAGTCTTCTCGAGGGTATTTAAAACATCCGAGGAAGAGATGCATCTATCCCTCGTCTATGACGTTACCCACAACATATGCAAGTTGGAAAGACACAACGTAGACGGAAGGGAAAAGATGCTCTATGTATATCGTAAGGGAGCAACAAGGGCATTTCCCAAAGGACACCCTGAACTGACTGATAGGTACAAACACACCGGACATCCGGTTCTAATCCCCGGGACTATGGGCACCTGTTCTTACGTGCTGGTGGGCACTGAAAAGGCGATGGAGAAGACATGGGGAAGTACCAGCCATGGTGCAGGAAGAATTATGTCACGTCACCAGGCGGTGAAAGAAAACAGAAACAGGGCTATTGTTAGAGAACTTGCTATGGATGGTATTCTTGTCAAGGGAGCCAGTAAAAAAGGCCTTTTGGAAGAGATGCCCGCTGCATACAAGGATATTGATGAGGTAATAAAGGTGGTGGAAGGCGCAGGCCTGTGCAGAAAGATAGCAAGGATGGTGCCTCTCGCTGTTATCAAAGGTTAACGGAGGTCGGACCTCCGTATAGATGAAATGAAAAGATATAGAAATGCTCTTGTTCTGGGCGGCGGTGGTGCAAAAGGTTTTGCACACCTGGGTGTAATCCTCGTGCTTGAACAGGCAGGTTTGAGACCTGATATCATCTGTGGAACTTCTGCAGGCTCTCTTGCAGGGGCATTCTATTCTCTCCATACAGATGATATAGGGGTCTTTGAAAAGATAGAAGAGACAAGGGAATTTAAGATACTGAGAGGGTTAAATATAAATGCGGTTGAATTTGAGAATGACCAGCAGGGTTTTTTTATGAAGACCATCTCAAGTGTGAAGAAAAACCTGCTGCTGATAAAAATGTTGAGAGATAATGCCCTCGTTCAAAGGGAAGAGGTGGAACCCATATTCAGAAGACTGTTCAGTGATATCTCATTTGAAGACCTTCCCATTAACCTCATTGTAACCGCCTTTGACCTTATATCAGGCAGGGACATATACATTAAGACCGGGAAACTGTGGAAGGGTATCATGGCCTCCTGCGCCATCCCGGGGATATTTCCTCCTGTTGAATACGAAGATAAACTTCTGATAGACGGAGGAATTACAAACCGTTTACCTGTAAAATGTGCAAGGTTAATAGGAGCTCAAAGTGTCATTGCCATTGACCTGAGTCAGCAACTTTCACCTGAGGAAGAACTGAACTCCGTGGTCAACATACACCTGAGAACGGATGCAGCGGTAGCAAACAGGTTTGACCTTTATAGTAAAGAAGCGGCAGACCTTGTAATAGAACCCGACCTCGGGGATATGAGGTGGAGCGACTTCCAAAGATATGGATATGCGTTAAAAAAAGGCAAAGAATCAGCAAATGAAAAACTGCAGGAGATAAGAAGGGTGATGAGCCGAACCTATCACTACAAAAAGAGATTTAGAAAATTTCTCAGTTGCGATACCACTGGTTCTCTTATACCTGAAGAAGAATACCTTTTTGTTTAATCTTGTTCTCTGACAGGTTTTCCGTAAGGGTCAAGAAGCCACCGGGGACGTCTTATGAACGGACCGTCTCGTCAGAAAATTTCAATACCTTTCGTCCTGACCTCATATATGAGAGGAAGCCATGTATCTTTCTCATATGCCTTATTTGAAATGGGAACAGGTTCAATTCTCGGGTCAACATCTCCTGCAATTCTGAACAAAAGCATTCCCTCTTCCACACGGTCTTTTCCAAAATCCGGGGAAATAATTGCCACATCTATATCGCTCTCTTCTCTGCAAGTACCCGAAGCATAGGAACCATACAGAATAATTTTGTCTATTCTTATACCTTCTTCCTCTATTCTTTTTGCAAACCTGTCAATTTTTTCAATAACGGATTTTGCTACGACTGCAGTTGTTCTCTTAGCCATTTGAAAACCTCTTCAATTCCCTTCAACTTTTGCGTTGTATATTTCCTGGTGCATTTTTTATAGAAACTTTTCTGTTCATCAGGATATCTTGCTTCAAAATAAAATTCCATAAATTCCCGCAGTTTAATCAAAATCTCTTTCGGAATGTTAATACCTGACTTCTCTGCCAATAAAGGCAGAGAATGAGTGAAAGGTGCGTGTTGTTTTTTACTCTTTACATAAACTGCCTTGAGCAACTTTTCCAGAGCAAGATGTCCAAAAAACAGAGAATAAGGATATTTTCTTTTTTCATACAAACTTTGTGCAACGGTCAGATCGTATTCTCCGCTTTCCAACCAGTATTTTACGGTTTTTTCCGTCTCAAAAGTCATATAAACAGGTTACCATAAAATTCCATAAATTCAAAGACTGACCTTTCCGCCGTGCAGAAAAGCAAAATTATTCTTCCACGGGCTTGCCGGAGGGGTCAAGCAACCACCGGGGACGTCTTATGAACGGACCGTTATGAAATCTCTGTTCAATCATATTGTGACTTTCCATATAGTTAAAACAACTTCTCATACACCCCCTTGAACCTCCGATACCATAAGAACCGCCAACCCCCCATCTTGCAGTGTAAGCGTGTCCTTCTACAATATAACCGGAAGGGTCTTCTTCACTCTTTCTCCATACTCCCAGTGACATAGGCCAGCAGAACTTATATGCAATCTCTTCAGAGACGTTCTGCTTCATAACATCAAAGTGGTAGCCGGGAAGTGCCTTGGGAATGAAGGGTGACAGACGCGGGTCTCCCCCATGGTATGCAAGTGTACACTTGCCATAGTCAATATCCGCCCATCTGTAGGTCTTGTCATCTATCTTAATCTCTTTAAACTTTTTCTCCCTTATGTGTGGTATGGCACCGACACAACCTTTCACGCACTCCATACAGAGTTTGCATATGCTGTTAGGTTCCACGAGCGGGTCAGGTTCAATCTCAAGGTCAGTGATTATCGCTGCCAGTCTCTGCCTGGGTCCAAACCTTTTTGTGAGAAATACCCTTGCCCAGCCTATCTCACCCAGTCCTGCGGCGACTGCCGCAATCCTTATGGAAAGTTGAACTTCAGGAGCAATCCCTCCTGGTCTCAAGGGTTCTTTAGACGCTTGAGCCTCAGGAACACCTGGATAGTATGGAACTGCTTCATAACCGAAGTCTTCTATAAAGCAGGCAGTTTCATAAAGCGGTAGTGGTATAAAGAGTGTATTGAGGAGTCCGTGGTAGTCAAAGTATGTGTAACTGGGCCAGTATGTACCCTCCTCTATCCCACGCCATCCGCCGCGTACAATTCTTCTCCCCACAACTATCGCTGATTTAGCCTCCGGGAATATGCTTGCAGGGTGCATCCTTACAGGAGCGTTCTTGAACCTTTCTATGTTTGCAACCCCAAAAAGGTCAAGCCCTCGTGACAGTGCATACTCTTTTATCTGTTTTTTTGTCGGTTTTTTATTTAACGCAGTCATCTTCTTCCCCTTTCAAATCCTCCATTTCTTGCACTTCGTGCGTCGGTCAACGGGCTCACCGACTCGCCCTTAGTGCTAAACGGTACTCGATAAATTCACCCCCTCCTTTTATCCTCCCCCCTCGAGGGGGAGGAAGTAAGGTGGGGGGCTTATTCGCTCTTCATGTTAGCACCCTTGCGGGGGAGGAAACAGGTGGGGGGGATAATTGAGATTGCTTCGCCTTCGCTCGCAATGACAAGTTGCACGAGAATTACAGGCGGTATAAGTCGGTTTCCTCTTTCACTACCGTCCAGGTATTTCTTAAACGAAACGGTAACTCAAATCTGTTTTTTATCCTGCCATTTTTCTCAAGGTAGTCTGCATAACTTCTTATGCACACAGCGGCAAGACGGTCAGGTTTACCTGCAGGGTGATAACGGTTGGGCATCGCCCCGTTTTTGCAGGATGCACACTTTTTATAGTCTATATCAGCCACTACCATCTTCTTACCGGCGATAACAACCTCTTTTTCTCCCCCAACAGCACCGAGCGGACAAAAATCTTTAAGACTACTATCTCTTGTGCATATGTCATCCCTGAGTATCGGGTCAGGTTCAATCTCCGCATCTGTAAGAATTATCTGGACCCGCTGGCGTGGTCCGAACTGCGGCGTGAGAAGGACTCCAAGGTAGCCAATTTCACCCACCCCTGCCCGAACCGCCGCATCATCAAAGTCAAGCATAACGTTGGGGGGTGGAATCTCTTTCTTTACCTTAACCCCCATAGGAGGAACCTCAGGAGGAAGGTTGGGCAAAGGTACAGCCTCCCATCCATTATCTTCCAAAAACTCAGAAACGCTAAACGTTGTCAGTGCTATGAAACGGTTATCCAGCCAGTCATAGCCATACAGAGAATAGTTGGTGAAGTTCGTCCCTTCTTCAACACCTCTCAACGCTCCCCTTGTAATCCTCCTTCCTATGACAACAACTGATTTTGCCTCGGGAAAGATTGAGCGCGGATGTTTTCCAGGAGGCAGTTCGTCAAACCTCTCAATGTTTGCTATCCCTACGATATCTGCTCCTGCCTCTCTTGCATAATCTTTCAGTCTTTTTTTGTCCATTACCTTCTCCCTCCTTTTTCCGAGCATACCCTCAGACACTCCTCACATATATTCAGGTGTCTTTTCTGTACGCCACATCCCACACTGTTGCTCGCCTTCACAACCTCTTCAGGTCTTTCTATCTTTGGATATCTGATGAAATACCCTTTAACTGCCTATCTCCACAACCTCAAAGTCAAGAAGAACGCCTATCTGTCTAATTTTATCTCTTAGGTCGCCAAAATTTACATTCCTATGTGGTCCATACTTCTGTATATTCCAGTATCTCATTATCTCTTCTACATTATCAACCTTGATGAGTAACTTATCTCGGCATAGGATATCTTTATATCCTTTATAGAGAGAATCACCTGAGATACTTTTTCCTGTATAGACAAATATCTTCTTCAGAGGAGGAAAAATTTGCCATACAGTGACGGGTACATCCACTGGTAGTTCTACCGCTGGTACCGCACCTTCTCTACGCTGTAATTCCTCTGACCATTTTCCAGGTGTATAGTCTCTTATTCTATAAGGTAGGTTTTTCTCCCCCCATGCGTTAACCGGGCATCCACAGTGTACAAGCGTGGTTGTATTGTTAATAGGGTCAAAGATGTTATCACCATGAAAACTCGCTTTACCGGTAACATAATATCCCAGCATCTGGGTAAGTATTGTGTCAAAGTAAGCCTGATAACACCCGATTATACCTCTCTTTGCAAACTCCATTATAGGCAGAGCACCATGAATATCCTTACCCTTTTGGTTTTTGAAAGCCATCTGGGTGAATGTTACTGCTGAAGCGTTATATTTTTTAACCATAGCATCAAGAGATAAATATAACCTGGCAGATTCAATTATCTCTTCCTCACTGGTATCAATCACACCATCAGATTCATCAATCCATCTTTTTGCTATTTTTTTCGCTTCTCCTTCATCCGTTTTTTCATATAGACCCGATAATTCTTTCATATCTCTCACGACAAACTCTGTCCCCAATGTTTCTTTCACCTTGTTACAATATTCTGTCCAATTTGATGCTGAATAACTGTCACCCCACCCAGAAAGTGATTTCACATATAGCATCTTCGCTTCCCGCATCTTCACCATCGCTTTAACTAATTTAATCTTCTCCACTAAGTCACTGACCATAGCAGAATTAGTGGACGGAGATGTAACATTTTCTCTATCCAGGTAACTAATCAATACCTTTTTCCCTTTTTCCATTAAGGATTCATACGGAGCCCACTCAAGAGTAAAAAGATTCTGTACAACTATTGTGGGTAGTCCAGTAGGTGCTAATGCTCTTGCTCCACCAGTACCAAAAATCAGTACTCCATCCAACACATCTCTCTGTCTTGCTATTTCACGTGTTATTTCGTCAATTACGCCCTGAGCAGACCATGGGGTTGGTTCTTCCCTTACAATAAATTCTACTTCACTGCATTCCTTTTTCAACCTATTCAAAAGGTCTTCATTTGACAAAAGTGCTTTTGGTACTCGCGTTCCATCGGGTTTCTTGATACTTCTCTTATAATATAAATACTGCGGGTCATATCCCGGGGTGAAAAATACTGCATAAATCTTTGTCTTCCTATCCATAATTTTCCTCCTCCTATCGTGTATCTTTTAAAAGTGAAACCTTGCAATTTAAACCTTCTTCCCTGCTTAAATTCCTACTTCCCCTATTTCCCATTCACATCATCTCCTCCTTTTCTCTCCTTTACACTGAAGATATCCCTGTTAGGTCACCACCCAGTTCTTCAGCCCTTTTAATTATCCCTGCAGTTAAATCCATTTTTCTCCTACCGACGATAATGCATCACTAATCTCTTCTGAGGCTTTCTTCATCCTCTTAAGTATCAATTTCCTGCGTTTGCCCTTGAACCTGAATTCCGGAAGGAAAAGCCCGAGCGCTGCAATCACTCTGCCCTGCTGTCTTATAGGAAAAGATATGGCAGCCAGGTCGTTTTTGAGATAATACAGCATACCCTGTTTTCTTATCCTATTCAGTCTTTCTTTCAGTTTTTTCAGGCTGGCTGCCTCTGGCCATGTATTCTTATCCGGCAGTCCCTTAAGTTTTATAAAACTTTCCAGTTCTGCAGCGGACAAAAAAGAAAGAAGCAGCCGTCCCGTGGCATTACTGTAAATCTGCTCCTGTAAAAGATAATCGTTCCTTATCTGCAGAACATTATTGCCGTCCACCTGAAACAGAACAGACCTCTTTCCCCGATGCAGTATTGCAATAAGGACAGTTTCATGGACCTCTGAGGCAAGATGCGTCAAAAAGGGTTCTACAACACTGACTATATCC
>CAYOYL010000107.1:0-2977 GCA_964408175.1 uncultured bacterium | reverse complement strand
TATTCGCCAAAATCCTTTATGTATACGACCATATCTGAGACATCTCTTACAATCCTTGCCTGACAGGCGAACCTTTCTTTTTCTTTGAGAGGGAACCTTTTTTCAAAGTGTGTCTGCGGACTGAGATTTTCCTCTCCCTTTTCAATCCTTACCACGCACTTACCGCAGGTGCCTGTGCCGCCGCATTCGGCGTTTATTCTCACACCTTCCATCTGAGCAAGTTCAAGTATGGTAAGCCCTGGGTGTAGTTTCAGTCCTTCCTTACTTTTTTGAAACTGGGGGAATATGATATTACCCATTTTTCTTCCTTTCCGCTTTTTTTAGTTTTTTAGGGTTTATGATTTACAGGCCTTAATTACCACAAATCCGCCTTCTCCGAACCCCTTTTTTATTTTCTGGACGGAGATTATCTTCTCGGGCAGGTCATACAGTGTCTGGTAGTAGGAAAATTTGTTAAACTGTAGAGCGCTGAGCAGTCCAGTCAGTTCCTCTATTCCGAAAAACCTTGCATTTTTGTAGAATACACTCTCTTTTTCTTCCCTGTAGTATTTCCCCAGAAAACTGTTGCTGTCCACAATCCCTACGATGATTTTCCCGCCTTTTTTTAGAACCCTTTTTGCTTCCACAAGAACCTTACGGGGGTCTTTCACAAAACACAGGGTGATGGTTATCAGGACATAGTCAAATGTGGAGTCTTCAAACGGCAGTTCTTCTCCTCTGGCGACCTGTACGTTTATGCCTCTTTTCCAGGCAATCTTCAACATATTTGAGGAAGGGTCAATCCCGTATGGTATACCCAGTTTAGAGGCAAACCTTCCTGTCCCCACGCCTATCTCCAGACCCTTGCCCTTTTTTGGCAGTGCCTTTTTCAGGACATTAAGTTCTGAAAGATAGACAAACCTGTTTCTGTCATACCACTCATCGTATCTTTTGTAGTTCTTGTCAAAGACTGTCCTCATATGTCCACCTTTCCGAACCAGCCATCATAAAAGTTTTTGAGGTGTTCCTTGTCCATATCTTCTTCTTTTGTTATTTTTTCTACATCCTGTTTTTTAAAAGAGTACTTATAGGAGGCACAGTAAACCATAATGGTTTCGTATGCCTGTGTTACCTTTTTAAATATCTCACCATACTCTTCCCTGTCTTTTTCTGCACACCTGTCAGGGTGGTATTTCAATACCTGTCTTCTGTAAGCAGCCCTTATCTCCTCAAGTGTTGCGTTTTCTCCCAGTCCGAGTGTTTTTCTTGCCCCATCAATCTTATTAAAGTCCATTTTTTATGCCCCCTAATTAAGCTGGGTTTTAGTATTCTTTTTGAATCTTTCCATTTGCATCCTGTGCAGCAAGGATAATGGGGTATATTGTCGGAGCGCTTGTCAGGTATGGGTGCGTTGCTATCTGTAGTGTCTCCAGTTCAGTGGATGACATCCTTTTCTGAATTGCAATGCCTATGATGTTTATCATCTGTGCGCAGGAGATACCGCAACTGATCTGACCTCCGAGGATAATGCCTGACTGCCTGGAGAATATTAACTTAACCTTGCTGTCGTATGTTCCGGGTAGAGAGGCAGGGTGTTTATCCTTTCCATCTATCTTCCCTACGGCAACCTCAAAACCCTCTTTTTCCGCTGTCTTTTCCGTGAGCCCCGCCGAGCCCAGTACAAGACCGTCAATGTAGGTTGAGTATATGGCTATGGTACCTTTGTTTTCACGGACAACCTTTATCTTGTAAAGATTAGCCCCTGCAATTCTGGCTTCGGCAGTGGCAGTTGAAGCGAGCATTACCACAAGGGCCTTTCTGGTATAAAAGTCTTTCTTGCAGGCACAGTCGCCTATCGCAAAGACATCCGGGTCCGTAGCCGTACGCATATATTCATCGGTCAAGATACCTTTGCAGTGCCCCAGTTCTAACCCTGCATCAACAGCCATCTGTATGTTTGGTTTCGCACCCACCCCGAGGATAACAGCATCTATGGGTATCTCGCTACCGTCGCCAAACCTTACACCCTCAACCTTGTCCCCGCCGATAATCTCCTTAACATGGGTTCTGATTCTGACATCAACCCCCTTCTCCTCCAGTCTTTCCTTTGCCATCTGCGAAAATTCCGAGTCAAATGAATTAGCAAATAGAGAAGGCAGTATCTCTGCCAGAGTGACCTTTATACCTTTTACCTTGGAAATCTCATCGGCAAATTCCACGCCTATAAACCCTCCTCCGATGACAAGGACGTTTTTGCACTTCTTGACCTTGTTAACCACATCTTTCAGATAGTCCAGTTCTTTTTTAATCTGATAGACACCCTCTTTTTCTATCCCCTTAATGGGTAAAACTATCGGGGTTGAGCCGACTGCCAGTACCAGTTTCTCATAGGAATAGGTATCCTGGTTCTGCGTTATTACAGTTTTTTCTTTTCTGTCTATTTTTAACGCTCTGTCAACAACGACCTCAATATTCTTGGCTTTCAGAGGGTCAGTTCCCATCTTGTTTTCATCCGGATTGTTCAGACTGGCAAACATATACGGAACTCCACAGGGGATTACCCCCTTTTCAATATCTTTCATCAACAGAATACTCTTTGATGGATAGTACTTTTTGGAGGTTGTTGCACAGACCATTCCTGCAGGACCTCCACCAACAACAAGAACATCTACCTTCTTCTTCATATCTATATCCTCCTTATTTAAATGTTAACGTTCTGCCAAATTTCTCTCTGAAAATCCTCCCTTTCTTGCACTTCGTGCTTCGGTCAACGGGCTCGATCAATTCCCTCATTCCTTTTATCCTCCCCCCTCGAGGGGGAGGAAACAGGTGGGGGGTATATTTCACCCCCACCACACTCTAATAGAAACAGAGTGTCTGCCTCCCCCCTCAAAGGGGGAGGCGAACAAGGTGAAACTTTTTCGTACCATCTCTAGCCCTGTGGGCTCTCCCCCTTTGAAAAAGGGGGATGAAGGGGGATTTAAGGTTTCCCCATAAT
>CAYOYL010000106.1:0-3040 GCA_964408175.1 uncultured bacterium | reverse complement strand
CTGTTCATTGAAGCCAGTTGGGCTGGAAACTCTGATGTTGGTCTCAAGGCAAGTCTTTTTGGCACTAAGGCAGGGGTGCAGATGCCTGACCCTGCAGATGCAAAGAACCCTCTCAGGATATATTCTGAAAACAACGGAGTCCTCACAGACATCATCCCTGCCATTCCTGCCTCTGACTCCTATTTAGAGGAGGCCCAGCACTTCATAGAGTGTATAAGAGAAGATAAAGAACCGATAACCAAAGAGAATGAGGTACTGACAGTAGTCAGTATAATAGAAGGTATTTACAGGTCTGCCGAAACTGGCAAACCAGTGGTATATAAAAATGGAAAGTAAAGGACGAAGACTGAATACAGGACTGATTCAGGTATATACCGGTGATGGTAAAGGGAAGACCACAGCGGCGGTAGGGCTGGCTTTAAGGGCTGCGGGAGCAGGACTGAAGGTGGGATTTTTCCAGTTTTTCAAAAAGCCTATATCAGGAGAACTCTCTGTCCTGAAGAACGTACAGAATATACACATATACAATCTTGCCCCCATGCATCCTGCCTTTCAATATTTCACAGAAGAAGACCTGAAAGAGTATAAAGAGAATTTTCAAAGACTATGGCAAACAAAGGTAGTAAACATTATCAGAAAAAACCGCTATGACGTTGTTGTCCTTGACGAAATCCTCATAGCAATACGCGATACGTTTCTGAGCGAAGAAAGGATATTGAAGATGCTGAATGAGAAACCCAGCACAACAGAGATTATACTTACGGGCAGGGGTATGACAAACGGGATAATGAAAAAAGCAGACCTTATCACAGAGATGAAAATGGTAAAACATCCCTTCCCAAAGATAAAGGCAAGAAAAGGTATAGAGTACTGACATAACCTTCTGAAAAACGGAGGTGAAAGATGTTAAAAAAGTTCTTCAGGTTTGGTGATTTAAACACAAATCTGCGGACAGAAGTCATTGCAGGGTTGACCACCTTTATGGCAATGGCTTACATCATCGTTGTCCAGCCGGCTGTACTATCACAGGGTGGAATGAACTTCGGTGCTGTAATGACCGCCACCTGCATCTCTTCCGCCATCGCCACAATCCTTATGGGTCTCTACGCCGGATATCCCATTGCACTTGCCCCGGGGATGGGACTGAATTTCTATTTTGTCTTTACTGTTATAATTGGGATGGGAGTCAGTTGGGAGGCAGCATTAGGGGCAGTATTTATCTCTGGTGCCGTATTTATTATACTCTCCTTATGGCATGTAAGAGAAAAACTGATTGATGCCATACCTGAATCATTACAAAATGGTATTGCGGCAGGTATCGGATTGTTTATTGCCTTCATAGGTCTGCTTCAGGCAGGCATTGTTGAAAAAAGCGGACTGGTTCTTTCATTAGGACACTTCCACAGCAAAGAGGTAATGTTGTCTGTCATAGGACTTTTAGTCACAGGGGTTCTTGTATCAAAAAGACTCAAGGGCGGGATTCTCTTGGGGATGTTGATAACCGCAGTTATTGGACTTTTTATGGGTACTGTCAGGTATCAGGGAGTGGTGGGTAAAATTCCATCTATCTCTCCCACCTTTATGAAACTTGATATACTGGGTGCTCTTAAATATGGCATATTCACAGTTATATTTGTTTTCCTTTTTATGGACATCTTTGATACTGTGGGAACTGTTGTTGGGGTAGGACAGGCAGGTGGTTTTATGAAAGATGGGAAGTTACCGAGGGCAAACAGGGTGCTTTTCTCTGATGCGATAGGAACAGTTGTTGGCGCAATGCTCGGAACATCAACTGTAACAAGTTATGTTGAGAGCGCAGCCGGCATATCATCAGGAGGCAAAACAGGATTTGCATCACTGATAACAAGCCTCTGCTTTCTTCTTTCACTGTTTTTCTATCCTCTTGTCAATATGATTGGTACAGGGATACCGGGCAAGGAAGGGATAACCCTCTATCCTGTTACCGCACCTGCACTCATAATAGTAGGGAGTATGATAATGATAACAGTAAAAAAGATAAGGTGGGAGGAACCTACAGAGGGTATCCCTGCATTTCTTGCCTTTGTGGGAATACCACTAACCTATAATATTGGAGATGGGATGGCTCTCGGTTTTATCTCCTACGTACTTCTGAAACTTTTTACTGGAAAACATAAGGAACTTAACTGGGTACTGATTATTGTGGCAGCAGCCTTTATCTGTAAATACATTTTCCTGCTGAAATGAGGGAAAGGAGGCGGATATTATGTACTGTAGAAACTGTGGCAAAGAGATAGACAATAAGGCAGTAGTATGCCCTTTCTGTGGTGTTCCCCCCAGGAGCGGTAAGAAATACTGCCAGAACTGTGGAGCCCCCACCGACCTGAATGCGGAGTTCTGCGTAAAATGCGGGGTCAGGCTGATATCGGGAGAAAGCAGAGACTGGATTGTAACGCTCATACTGTCGTTGTTCGTCGGGGAATTCGGAGTGGATAGATTCTACACAGGTTACATCGGCCTGGGCATACTGAAACTTCTGACCTTCGGTGGATGCGGTATCTGGTGGCTTATAGATGTAATTCTCATCGCTACAGGGAAATACAAAGACAGTGACGGCAGACCTCTGGTAAAAAAGTATTGAGGTATCTATATATAACCTGAATATGAAAAATAAGACCTGCTGTTACTTCAAGATTTTTGTCATTTATATCGTCATACCCGTTGTGCTATTCTTCATCCCTGTCTCATTACTTGACTCTTTACCATCCGTATGTCTTTTCAGAAACCTTACGGGTATGAAATGTCCTGGCTGTGGCATGACAAGGGCATTTCTCTCTGTATTACACCTCAGATTTGACGATGCATTCGGTTATAACAAACTGATTGTGCTGGTATTCCCTCTCAGTCTATTCCTGTTTATCCGTTCTCTTCTGAAAAACATTAAAAATATGTTTATTTGACTTTAACCTGTCTCTTAAATACAATAAATAGGTCAAATGAACTGCACAAATCCCTTATGAATTACATCTGGGAAAAGGAGATATATGGAGAGAAAGACCGG
>CAYOYL010000105.1:0-2481 GCA_964408175.1 uncultured bacterium | reverse complement strand
GGAGCCTATTAACCAGATAGTCTATCTGGGGTCTTCAGTCTGCTGCTCTCACAGCAGAGGGAGGCCTAATCTTGAGGTGGGCTTCCCACTTAGATGCTTTCAGCGGTTATCCCTTCCGAACATAACTACCCAGCGATTACCCCTGGCGGGATAACTGGTACATTAGAGGTTCGTCCAACCCGGTCCTCTCGTACTAGGGTCAGACCCTCTTCAAGCCTCCTGCGCCCACGGCAGATAGAGACCGAACTGTCTTACGCATATTCTTCCACTTTTTTCAAAGTGGTATGGACTATACCTTCATCCATTCCTTGCTGGAATGGAGACTGGCGTATTATCCTGCCGTTTTTTTAACTGCTTTGACAGAATCCCACCTGTTACAGGTGAAGTCTCTACGGGGGTAAGCAAATTATTCTTTCAAATCCTACAATCGTATAATCGCCGATTTCCATCCAGAAAACCAGCGATATAAGCAAGGATTGTGGGAGTTATAATTTACCACCTTCCCTCGGTATTACCCTTTCAACCAGTTCATAATTGAGGAGGGCTTCACCGATATGAGCCAATTTTGTTTTTCCTAAAGTTACCCTTAGACAACGCCACTTTTGACGTTCTGAACCCAGCTCACGTACCGCTTTAATGGGCGAACAGACCAACCCTTGGGACCTTCTCCAGCCCCAGGATGCGATGCATGTTTTATCTACCGTTTTCCGGTAGCATAGACTATATCATCACCCTAACCATCGTTTGTCAGGGGTCTGGCGTATTGTGGCCGTGTCTCTTTTCTGCAAACAGCCACCTTGATTATAGAATCTCAGTCGTTACGGGGTCAAAGAAGTTTATATTCCATACTTGGAGGTACATAACAACGAATAAGACTGCAGAATTTCTGAGCATTTTTACCGGCTATATAGATTATATGATGAGTTTTTCCAGCCCGGTGCATAACCGTCCGGATACCAAAGTTGCTTTCAATTGTTTCCATTAACCGATTGATTTCTCCTTCTTGAAATGCATGCGTACCTATTCTCAATGCTCTACAGTCCGTGCGACGATGTCCGTCGTCCATATACCACACTGCCAGTGAAAGTGGACTTCTGAAAATTTCCTTTATATTCAAGGGAACTTTCTTCCGATTTTCCGGATAAAACATCCTGTAATATCCCTCCAATTCAGGAATACTATAGGTGTTAAACCTTACATAATGGTAAGTCTTTCCGGTTCTCATGTCATTTACAGAGAGATGTTTAGGAAAAGATGCGGCGATGGATTTTATTTTATCGTATTTTCATTCCACATAATCCTTTTCTTTTATTGCATGGTCAAATTTTACACGATAGTATCTACCGTTTTTTCCATGCATGCGTCTCCAAGTAAAGACCTGATTAAAATCTCACTTATACCTTTTGGCAGCATTTTTAAACCTCTTGACTTCCCACGGTATTACCCTTTCCGAACTTATCTTTCATTCGGAAGTCGGGCTTCACCGTTATAAGCCAGTTTTTCCTTAAGAATCTCTTCTTAAGGGGCCCTCATTCGAGCCGACATCGAGGTGCCAAACCTTGCCGTCGATATGAACTCTTGGGCAAGATCAGCCTGTTATCCCCAGAGTACCTTTTATCCGCTGAGCGATGGCCCTTCCACACGGGACCACCGGATCATTAAGCCCGGCTTTCGCCTCTGCTCGACCTGTCAGTCTCACAGTCAGGCTCCCTTATGCCTTTACACTCAACGGCTGATTGCCAAACAGCCTGAGGGAACCTTTGGGCGCCTCCGTTACATTTTAGGCAAATATGTTCGTCCAGATACCGGTATTTTGTACCACATCTCTCTCAAGAGATATGAGCCAATTAAATCTACAAACGTTTCCAGAGAATTTCCCGTTGCTCATCAATCAATTTCAATCTCTTTTCTTATTTTCTATTTCCCTTGAATACATTTGTACACCGCCTGGACGTCCGCTAAAAACAGCGGCTCTACTTCGCAGTAGAGTTCAGACTATATCATCAACCATGAATTGGTTGCCTGGCGTGTAGTCGTTGAGGGGTCATTTAAGACTTCCCTGCTGATTGTCCGCACTCCAACATTTTTACCATGTTAAAAACACATCATGGTATTTGAAGATACATCGGACTTCCCAGCATATAGCCAGATTATGCTTCTGATGTTACCACCAGAACGCCCCATAAATTGAGGCAACCGCCCCAGCTAAACTGCCCACCTCCCACTGTCCCCTGTCTGGATTCACAGAGCAGGGTTAGGATTTCAAAACAATAAGAGTGGTATTTCACTGACGGCTCCACCCAAACCAGAGTTCGGGTTTCAAAGCCTCCCACCTATGCTACGCATATCATTCTAAAATTCAATAGCAGGCTACAGTAAAGGTTCCGGGGTCTTTTCGTCTAGCCGCGGGTAACCTGCGTCTTCGCAGGTATCACAAATTCGCCGAGCCCCTCGCCGAGACAGCGCTCCCATCGTTACAAG
>CAYOYL010000104.1:0-2365 GCA_964408175.1 uncultured bacterium | reverse complement strand
GCAGATGCGGCCTGATATTATTACTTTTTTTTATACCGCTGTCTGCACAACCTGAGGCAGACTTCAGATTTTCCGGGGATACGCTTACCATAAAGACAGACCGTTATGAGGTTGTGTGGCAGAACGGCTGTATGGTGGGGTTGACCTCTCTGCATAAAAGTGGTGAAAAACTGACCGTGGCGACTGACACTATGAAGGTGACACTTCTGCCTAACGGTCCGGGCTCGTTTTACCAGCATGAAAAAGAGGGGAAAGACCAGCACAGGGCTCTCTGGAGTTACAAACTGGACAGGGGAGAGCCAAGGTTTCCTGCCCAGCATCCAGCATATGAGAAAAGTGTTGTAAGGTGTGAAGATATATCAGGTGGCGTCCGGCTTACCTATACAGGACTGAAAGAAGATGATGCGGCTGTTCTTGTTCAGGAGTTGGTAGTAGAGAAAGGCACAGGGGACCTTCTTATCAAACAAAAGGCAAAAAGTTCTAATTCAGGTCTATTTGGAATAGGGTTCAGCCTACTCAACCTTAAACCCGATATAGGGTTTGCTCTCCCGTATTTCAGCGGAGTAAGGGTGGGCGGTAAATATACAAGCGGCTTTTCAGGCTGGGCATGGCCCGGTTTCTGGTCAGCCGGACTTATTATAGGAGAGACGGCAGAGGGCAGCACGTTTTTTGTGTTTGCCGATGACCCGAGACTGAGTCCGAAATACCTTAAGTTGTACAGTACCAAAGATGTCCAGGGACTGGGCTTTGAAGCATGTGGGCAGTATCCCTATGCAGACAAAAGGGAGATAGAGGTTTTCAACTGGCGTTTTAACACATTTGCCGGCTCATGGATGGAGCCTGCGGAAAGATACAAGCAGTGGCTGGCAAAGGCATACAGCCTCAAACCACGCCGCGAAGACTCTCCCGACTGGTATAAAAACATATCTATGTACTGTACATCTCCCTCCGCAAACCTGGCACTGCTTGGCGAAAAGATAGACCCGAAGCACGTACTTGTTGTTAACTACGGCTGGGCTAAGGGATTTAACAGGAATGCACCTTTTTATCAACCTGTCAGTGGCGGAGAAGGTCTGGCAAAGGGCCTTGAAAAACTAAATTCTATGGGGTACCACTATGGAGTTTATGTTGCACACAAACTGGTTGACTTAAACCCTCTTCCCGAGGTCAGGCAAAAGTACTGGGGAGAAGAAAATTTGTTGGGGAAGTATCGTGTCCGCACTGCTCTGGACGCCCTCAGCGGCCGGGCACCACAGTTTAACGAGGATTGGCGTGAAGATGATGAGAAAAGGGTGAGCCGTGCAATAGAAAAAAACGGTTTGGTTCTCGCAGGCATTCATCCGGGCAGCAATGACTGGATAGAGTTCTATTCAAACCTTATGGTTGACTACCACAAAAGATACGGCATCTATGCTTTTTATCAGGATGTCTCCGGTTCAAATTACGGCAGTTCAGGAATTATTGACGGGAGGAGTATCCACGAGGGTACCGTAGATTGTGAGAAAAGGATAAGGGAAAAGATTCCCCAGATAGTTACCATAGGGGAACACTGGAACGAGGTTAATGTTGCGGCAGGTATGGAACTGGGGTCGGGCAGTTATGCTGCATGGTTCAGTCCGGAGCACCATAAAATGCTCGGCGGTGAAAGGGCTCATCCCATAAACGGTTATATATTCGGGGATTACACGGGGCTTGTGATGTACAAAACCCCACTTACAAGTACTGAACAGTTCCACAGGGACCAGAACTTTCTTGAAATAACAGGCTCAATTCCTACCTGGCGGGCAGATGTAACTGATGAGAAAGATACGGCTGAAATCAGGCTGACCTTGTTGCGGGCAGGACTTTTCGCCGAAGGATACCGCCCTTATTATCCTGCTGTATGGGATAAGGATGCTGTCGCGTATATGCGGGATGAAAACAGCAGGATTGTTAAATACATCCGTAAGGAAGGCAGCACTTTTTGTTACAAGGTTTCGGATGAAGGGAAGGAGAGGCTTCATTATGCACGGATAACCGGAAGGAATGCACTGCCTATGCCTGAACCTGTCTATATAGATGGCTGGATTGCCTATGATGAAAAAGGGCCGATAGGTCTTTCACGGGAAAGATGGTACTCTGTTTTTGCAGGAGTGCCTGAAGAGATGCCTGTGAGAATCACAGGCCTTCCTGCAGGGGTTCATATCAACGGGTTAAGGGCTGCCGAAGGGTATATCCTTGCCGATATAGGCGGCAGCGGCTCAGGAGAGATTGAGGTGCTTACAACTGTTCCTGTTGTCGGACAACCTGTCCCCGGAAAAAGCAGACATAAGATAGAGGCACCATCCCCGCTTATATTTGGACTTAAAGAGGCTCAGGTAGTTGA
>CAYOYL010000103.1:0-8340 GCA_964408175.1 uncultured bacterium | reverse complement strand
TATAAAGAGCGCATTGCGTCCAGTGTATCCGTCGTTGGGCAGAACATGCCTGTATTTCAATCTGGGCGTACCGGATATAGCGGATTTCCCGGATATGACCGGCAAGTACGCGGTGATGGAGATGAATGTGGTGTACAGGGAGAGCATATGAGTGTGATATTCACAACGGAATACTCGGATTTGCGGGATAAGTATAAAAATCTGCTGGCAACGGTATTTACTCCCTCGGTATGGACCGCGGAAAAGGCGCATTCGAGAAACGACCTTGTACAACCGACCGAGGCAAATGGATATTATTACCGATGTATCCAATCAGGGACAGGTGGAGAAATAGAACCGGTCTGGCTTACGGGCTTCTGGGATGAGGTATCTGACGGGACTGTGAAATGGCGGCAGGAAGAACCAGTACACCTACTGGATATTGAACCGGCTGATTTCTCCTATCCCTGTATTATCCTTACGAACGTGGTGCCGGTGACGGAGATACAGCGTGCCATGGGCAACCAGCCGGCAAGCGAGTTGATGACCTACGTACGGATAACGGCTTACCAGATGGATAACAAGACATATCAACAGACACGATTGCAGGCGTACGATTTGCTCGGACAGGTACAGGGAGTCATCAGGGCATATCCGACGGTGGACGGATTTGAAGGTGTGTTGCGGTCCGTCGCGGGGTTATTTACGTTACCAGAAACATTACCGGTATTTGTTAAGATACAGCAATCGTGGTTGACACGGTTGCTTGTAAAACGGGAGGTTTGAAATGAATTATCAAGATACGATTCTGGAAATAACAGCAGTGCGTTGGGCAAAAGAGGGGGAGTCAGATATTCTGTTACCAGCAGTTTGTAATGTTGGCAGGAACTCGGAACGTAAGGTTATCCATGCGGCAGGTCAGCGTGAACCGTATAACGTGTTTCCGGGCAAAGCGGAAGTGTCGGGCAGTATAAAGGATTTCCCGCTGGCTGTAGGGATAGTCGGGATACTGGACCTGATACTAAGTGATGATGATGGGAAAATGAAACCTGTGGAAGTAGATGATGGCGATGCACGCTACAGCGGGTACCTTACATCCCTGAAAATATCCATACCAGTGCATGATGCTGTGATGTGCAATATGGACTGGGTAGGGAATGCGGCAGCTGCTTCATCGCTTGTGAAATCTGCCATTACGCTGGATACGTTTATCGGTACAGGCGTTGCGTTGACAGGCGTTCCGTCAGATATGGATTTTGAGACTATAGATATAACACTTACCAACGGATTGACGGCAAAACACAGCGCACGCGGAACATCAAGGCTGCCGGGTCATCTTGCACAGGGATATTTTGATGCCGAGGTAAACATTAAGTTCAACGAGGATCCTGATATAGATGTGCTGGCGGATACGCTGGCAAAAATAGCAACAGGGACAATAACAATAAAATCCATTTCTGGCGCATTGCTTGTTATTACCTTGACCGACCTGCAGGCAGGCGATAACCCACGCAATATGAACGAGGCGGATATAGTGGATTTCGGGTTGGACTATTCCGTAAAAACAGTTGATTTTGAGGTTGCTTAAAAAGTGGAGGGATAGTAAATATGGACGGCGACAGAATAGTAAAGATAGACGATAAAGAGTATGTCCTGCGTAAGTTCGGCATCGGTGAAAAAATCCGCATCAAAGACGGGACTATGGATGCCTGGGGAAATGTTAAGTTGGGGACATTACAGCTGCGGATACTTGCAGCGTCATTGGTATCGTGGAACTATCATGATGCTAACGGTAATCTTATTCCCCCGAACGAGAAGAATATCGTAAAGTTTTTGCACCCAGACCATTTTGACGAACTGACAGAAGCAGCAATCAGTCTTAATGAGATTTCGCTTATGGAAAAAAAAACATTACAAAACGCACCTGCGAGGCACTCGGATGGTCAGTTAAAGCATACAGAAGACAGCAATTCCGAGGAATCGACCGCCTTAGACGAAGAGCGGTAATTGAGGATGATGATATTGATGTTAACACGTATTTTGAACAGCACTGGTTGATAAAGAAATTCGGGGCAGGAGTAATGAACCTGCCGGCAAAGAACGTGGAAGCAATGAGCATAATAGAAGATATAACTGACAGTTATCAGGTGTTTAAGATGCGGGAAACAAATTATAGGACAGAGCAGAAACAGAAATTGAGAGGGAATAGAAGATGGTAGGAGCAGCTGCAGAAAATAAGATTGAAGTAATCATAGGGGCAAGAGATGAGACTGCTGGTGCCTTAACAGGTGTTGAGAAACGACTGCAAGGGGTAGCGGACAATTTTACACGTGCCGGCCGGCGGATGATGGTGGCGGGTGGTATAGGAGTTGCCGCTATTGCCCTAACTGTAAGAGAATTCTATAAAGAGGAACAGGTTATAGCAAAACTCACGCATGTACTAAAAACTTCGGTTAGAGCAACAGATGAACAGATAGACGCGTTAAAGCGACAGGCAAAGACATTACAGGAAACAGGAGTTGTAAGTGATACTACCACGATGGCGTTGCAAGCGCAGTTGGCAACGTTTATGTTGAATACCGACACTATCAGTATGATGACACCTGCAATACTTGATATGGTAGTTGCAGAAAAGGGTATCAATGCCACGACAGGAGATATGATAGGTTTCGGTAATGCCTTTGGAATGGCTATGGAAGGCAATTACGCGGCTTTAACAAATAGGGGGTTCAAGTTAGATGAGAACACGAAACAGATAATTGAAAACGGGACGGAAACAGAGAAGGCGGCGGCTATTGTTAAATATCTGAACAGCGTTTACGAGGGGATGAATGAACAGATGGGAAAGACATCGGCCGGAGGTATGGCTGCCTTGAAAAATGACCTTAAAGATTTACAGCAGGAAATTGGTGAAGTGTTAGCACCGATAATATCTAAATGGGTAGAAAAAGGACAA
Source organism: uncultured bacterium (assembly GCA_964408175.1). Lineage (GTDB taxonomy): Bacteria > Ratteibacteria > UBA8468 > B48-G9 > JAFGKM01 > JAFGKM01. The sequence goes on along the minus strand of CAYOYL010000103.1, from coordinate 5,405 downwards.
GAAGAACTTCAATGGTTGAAAGATATTCACCCGGAATTACGAAATTTCATTGCCAAAACAGTGCTAATAGGCAGTGTATTGCTGGTTGCAGGCGCGTTTCTTGCACTTTTCCTCGGGCAGATGGCGCAGATAGGCACGTTTGCTATACAGGCAATCAAATGGTTTACGGCATTGGGAACGGCAGGTTCTATCAATATTGGGCTGATGACAGTGGCGATGTTGAAGTTTATGCTGGTGCTGGCGGGTGCAGTTGCTTTGATGGAAACATTGATGGCATTGAAAGGGCTATGGGAAGCACGTAAGACAAGGAAAGAGGCTGAGGCTGAGGGGATGGAAGCAGACGAGATACGGCGTGCTATGGAAACAGGCGAAATAACAAGGGAAGAAGCGATGGCACGGTTTCAGGCACTACAGGGTAGGGGCGCGGCAATGCGTGAACGCGTAGGCAGAGAAACATGGGGAATGACTGGTCTTGAACGAGTTGGACATGAGATAGGCAGGTTTCAAGAAGTGTCTGCAAATATCAGTGTTATGAAAGAGGATGAGATAGGGGCGAAGATTAACGAAGCGTTACATCCTATACTGGCAGGACAATAAAATGGCAGACAGCAATATGGTTAAGCTGGAATGGCGGCAGTTTCCGAATAATAAAATTGTTACTGATGGTTTTTATGCTGAATATCAAGCGAAAGACCACGAAGACTTGAGTAAGATAAAACAGGAAACAGGTGCAGAGGATATAGCAACTGAGGGCGAGAATACTTTTTTTGAAAGTAATAGCAAGACTATAATTCTCAAGCCCAATATTATGCCGATTGATATGATTGGAGAGATAAACAATGGCAAATTGCGAGGCGACTGGTGGGATGTTTATGATAGTGAGGCAAATAATAAATTAACATTTTCTAACTATGCAAATTTTGAACTGTTCAATATTTCTGGGAGCCCTAAACGACAGTTGATATATCAAAAGGTAGTGCAATACAAGAAGGAACTGGGATTCCCATATCAAGCAGTGAAATGGATGTTAGCAGCAGGGGAAGGGCAAGGGTATATAAAAAATGAACAGATTGTTGAGAATCAGGGAATAGTATTTTGGGTTGACAGTTGTATATTGCCTGAGAATGAAGAAAATGAATTGAATTTTTATTTATATCATACAAACCCTTATAATCCCCAACAGGTGATAAACGGTATTTATATCTATCTTAAAAAAGACAGTGATGTCCAGATTGGGCACTTTATTGACATTCAAGATGATGGACGGAGACCACCTCAGTTTGATGTTGTTACTCAATGGGAAAAAGGTAATGTATCAGTTGGTAAAGATGTAGTGGAGTGGAGTGGGAAAACGAAGGTATACGCTCTGATGATAATAGACAAATATATCCTGTTTGGGATAAACGGATTTAATAATCCTTTCGTAATGGAATGCCAGAACTACGAAACAGGTGTATCTGCGGAGGGTCTGTCGTATCCTATCATATTACGGGAGAATGCGACATTGCGGATACAGGGAAGAGGACAAGCATTATTCGGATTGAAGAAACTGGCGTATAGCAAAGAGGCAACATTTAAGACCCCAGAGTTTAAGACTGGTTATATTCTCTCTGACCCGAAGCAGATTACCCGGGTAAAACGTGATGAAAGTGCTGAGGTAGAGAGGAAATGGGAAAAACAGGGGAATACTGCGGGTAATTATAAAGTATATGGTGAAATAAAACTTAAAGGTACTTCTATGAGCGTTGATGAAGAAAGTGTTGATGAGCCGACGTTGCGGACGAATGAATATAGAAAATCACATACAGAAAAAACTCCAGTATTTCTCAAAACTAAAATTTTCGATAATCAATCACGAGATACTGAAGAAGTAGAATTACCTGTAAATATAGAGGAGACTATTGTTTCATACGTGGAGACTGCGAGTGCCAACGAAAACGGCATTATAAATGATTATTCTTTGGATTTGGATTGTTATGGTTCTTTTAACAAAACTTATACAGATACACTGGCAAAGAAACTGTTACACGGCGAGGCTTTTATAAAATTACGTGGACAGGAAGATTTAATTTCTATGGGTGGTTTTATTTTCAGAAAACCAGTAATGAAAATAAATAACTTTGAGAATATAACATTTTCACTGGCTGCTTCTGAAACAGCACTGCATTCCCTGAAGAAAAGTGCGGGCTATATCATTAGTTATGATGACAGACGGATAACTGATATAGCGGCAATGCAGGAGATTTGCAATATCAATAATTTGCTTTTTGAGACTGATGTAACGGGTGCAATCTTGCCCGATACAGTAGAGGGACAGGAAGGGGCGTTTACCTTCCAGCCGAACGTGAGTTTTCTGGAGATACTGACAAAACTGGCAGATATACAGGGATATAACCTTTTTACCGACGAGGGGATTGTCTGTTACAAAAAAGAAAAAACAAGCACAGATATGACCCTCGGCAGAAGCCCGATAGCATCTTGCGAGGGATTGGAGTATGAGCAGAACGACCTGTGGAAATCAAGAGTATATGTGATAGGCAAGGTAGGAGAGAATACATCAGAGTATAAACGTGGAGAGAAATTGGTAGGTATCTGGCAGTCTAAGGCGATAGAAAAAGAGATTGGATATGATGTGTTTGTCAAAGAAAATGATAGTTTAACCGACTGGGATATGATTGAAAAAGAAGGCAATAAATATTGGAAACGGTTTAATGGACATCCATATACCATTAAATTCAATATTGAAGATGCAATAAACTATTTTGAGAAGATAAAGTTATTTAATACCTTCCTATGGCTTGATGATACTTATTCTTTCCTAAATAATAAACGGTTTGAAATACGTGGCTATACGAAGGAAGTTGGTATGTCCGATTGCAAGGCAACAATTACAGGAGTGATATTATGAAACGGGATATAGACTTGCAGAAGATACCTGCGTCACTGGATGCAAATGCAAGGCAGTCTGTAAACAAGGGATTGCCGTTTAATAACAGGACATTAAATGAGATAGAGGCTAAAGATTTGCGGATATATGAGGACCTGCGTAAAGGTACAGCACATGTAAGAATTTTTGATATGGATGAGGCTTAATATGAGTGAAGAATATCCTAATAAACGGGAGATTACAGGCTGGCTGAGAGACGGGATAACGTCTCTACCTGCAAAACTAACAGGCAAGGTTTTGAAGCGAGAGAAAACAGGATTGTTCCTTTTGATAGATGTAACGTTTAAAAATACCGCCCGATGGTTTATTTCGAGTGTAGAGGGATTGACAGACAGGGCAAGAGGGTTTTATCGGTCGTCCACCAATTCCGTGATGACCGGTAAGGTAATCAGAAGAAACAGATTGACGGAGATATTCAGTGTTATTTACGGACGGGTATTCCAGACCGGTGTTTCTATCGATAAAACAACTGAATATGGCAGGGTTTACCAGACTGATACGGGGATAGACTTGAATCTGGGGGGATTGCTGCATTACTTGCCTGTAGGGACAGAGATAGTAGTTTATAAAATCCCCGCACAGTTTAGTAAGGAAGTTTTGATGTGGGATGATATAACGAATGATGAGTTATACGATAAGAGCGAGGGATAAGGGGGACAATGGATAATTTTATAAGCCTTTTACCACAATTGACAAAATATAATCAAGCAATATTGAATATGCGTTATGCTGAAAAAAAGACAATAAAAGAAATTGCTAATCTATTAAATCGGTCAATCGCAAGTGTTCATACTGTTATATCAAGACAAAGGAAAAAAAATCCTGCTATTTTCCCTGTGTTTCAATTAACTGATACCCCTAAATTTAGAAAGTATCATGAAAAAAGAAAGATTAAAGCAGGAGGATACTGTAATTATTTTCAAAACTTACAGGAGGTGTAAAATTGACCTGCAAATTTGTAAAGGAGAAACTGTAATACTGCTGGTAACCCCGCTTGATACGCGGGGACAGGGCTGGTTGTTGTCTGAGGATATCAAGCAGGTGATATTAACTCTCAGGGAAACGGAAGATGCTGAAGCGTTGCTGGTCTTATACGGGACTGTGGAAACTATCGGTGAAAGTGTTGATAATCCAGGTAAACTGGCGGTACTTATTCATACTGAAGATACAAAAGACCTACCTGTTGGGGAGTATTGGTATGATGTTACTATAATAAAAACAGGGCATTGGTTTGATATTGCAGAAGATGAATTGGATTCTGTTAATGAGTATGCTGGGTTATATCTCCCGATTGGATACGGGAAAATAAAAGATGTTGCTGACGAATGGCTGGAAGTGGAAAGCGGATGGCTTGAGTTGACAGACAACGCTACTAACTACGTGTCTATTGACAAAAGTGGCAATTACCACGTTAGAACTGATGACTACGAAGCAGATACCTACCCGCTTTATAAAGTAATTACCCTTGATAATTTCATAGTTTCAGAATTCCCCTGGAATACGTGGTTTGAGTATGATGAATATTTCTCTTTGGGATTGGATTTTGTTTATAAAGAGGGGAAGTATGTTGATGCAAATTACCAGTTGCAGGATAAAAACAGTGGATATGTAACATTGAAGCCCGCTGCTACAAACTACATAGAGATAGACACATCTGGAAATATAACAAGTAATATAACTCGCTTTTCTTCGGACAAGTACCCACTTTATAAGGTGGTTACTGACAATACTGGTATAGAAAGCGTAGAAGTACAAAGTTCGGGACTTATTCTGGACGGGAGAGGTAAGTTTGTTCGTGGCGATAGTTATATCCCGTCAGTAAAGGCAAAAGCGAGTATAATCTGGACACCAACAAAGGCGGAGGAATAAAAAATGGTGAGTTTGAAACGATATTAAAAACAGGGGGTGTGAAGTGGCAGAAAAATTAACTGTATCGCAAATACGGGCACTTTACGAGGCTATCACTGAAGCAAATAAAACACTGCCAAATTTTGACGAGGTGGATTTTGAAACCAAGTGGCAGACAATAGAATTGGTTTACCGGGCTGCCCTGGGAATATCAGGCGATGAAGGTTCGGGAGATGCTACGACACTTGAGGAGTTGCGGACGGAAATACTGGCGTTGCTGCTGGAGAGTTACAGAGTATACGACCAGGCAGGGTTCTTTGAGGGACAGCCCGAGGCAGATGAAATTTTGTACAGGTATATCGGTTGCCGCAGAACGAATTTCGCTGAAGATTTTGACGGGTCGGTAGCTAAATGCGCAGTAGCACCTACTGCGGAATATGTGATTAAGATATACCGCGGCTCTACTGAAATAGGCACAATAACGTTTGCAGCAGGAGTTACAACAGGTGTTTTTGCCTCGTCCGGAGCATTTACACTGGCAATAGGAGATACTCTGACCTTCCAGGCGCCGGCTGTAGCGGATGACACCTTTGAAACGCTTGTGTTTAAC
>CAYOYL010000102.1:0-1547 GCA_964408175.1 uncultured bacterium | reverse complement strand
GCCCTTGCTATGGCTATCCGCTGTTTCTCTCCGACTGAGAGCCTCACACCCCTTTCTCCCACCTCGTTCTCATATCCGTTGGGCAGTGCCATAATGAACTGGTGGGCATTTGCGGCTCTTGATGAGGCTTCTATCTCCTCCATAGTTGCATCTCTCTTTCCATATGCAATGTTTTCATATATGGTCCCGTTAAACAGGAAAGGTTCCTGTGCAACAATGCCGATATTGTTTGAAAGTTCTTTCAGTCTTATCTTTTTGATGTCTATACCATCTATGGTTATGACACCAGAGTCAGGTTCATAGAAGCGCGGAATAAGACCTGCCAGGGTGCTTTTCCCTGCTCCCGTATGGCCGACAAGGGCAATCTTTTCTCCCTGTCTTGCCGTGAAGTTGATGTTTTTCAGCACCACCTCACCCTTCTTGTATGAAAAGAAAACGTTATGAAAGGATACCGTTCCTTTTACTGGTCTGGAAAGGTTGACTGCATTCGGTGCATCTTTAATCTCAGGTTCGGTGTCTATTACCTCAAAGATGCGTTCACTCGCCGCCCTGGCATGCTGAAGCATGTGGTTGAACATATTCAACTGTCTCACAGGCATATAAAAAAGATTTAGATAAAAGAGGAATGAGACAAGTTGACCAGGGCTTGGAGTGCCGTAAAGAGTTCTGAGTCTGCCTCCATACCAGAGTACAAGTGCAGTGCCGATTGAACTGAAAAACATTATCTGCGGGAAAAATCCCGACCACAATTTTATGGCTTTTATATTGGATAGAAGATAACTGCCGCTTTTGTTTGCGAACCGTTTTTCTTCATACTCTTCCTGTCCGAAACTCTTAATCTCCCTTATCCCTGAGATGTTATCCTGCAGTAAGGCATTCATATCTCCGAGGTCTTTTCTGACCTGTCTGTATATTCTATGGGCACGCTTCACAATGATATATGTGATTACAGAGAGTATGGGTATCGGGATAGTGGCGACCAGTGCCAGTTTAAGATTCATCGTAAAGAGGATTATCATAATGCCGAGCAGTGTGATGACGGCTACTATAAAGGTATCCGTGCCTTCTACTATCACCCGCTCAACCTGATTGACGTCATTGGTTACACGGCTCATCAGCGCACCTGTCTGGGTATTATCATAGTAACTCAGGGTTAGTCTCTGCAGTCTGTTGTATGTATCCATTCGCAGGTCGTTGATGATTGTCTGTCCCAGTTTTCCCAGCAGGAAGGTCTTAATGCCTGTAAGGGATGCTCCCAGCAGGAAGGTTGCGATAAGAATGCCGACCATAAGATTCAAGTGATAGGTCTGACTGCGGGCGGTGATATGGTCAATAATCATTCCAATAATTCTCGGTGGGGCCAACTGGGAAATAAGGATTACCAGAGAAACCAGAAATGCTGTCAGAGCCTGTAATTTATAGGGCTTCAGGTATCCGAGAAGACGCAGTACAGGGAGTCTTGCACCTTTGCGTTCCTCTTCCTCAAATTTGAATTCCCTCCCGTGATGGATTGGATGCCCTTCTGTATGGAAAAATCCCGGCATATT
>CAYOYL010000101.1:0-1875 GCA_964408175.1 uncultured bacterium | reverse complement strand
AAATAAATTTATATCCACAACCGCTTAAAATGAGGAAAGTACTAATCAGAAGTGTTAATCTTTCCAGCCGAAATTTTACCATAATCGGTTTCCGGGTATTTATCGTATATTATCCTATAGTAGTACTGCGCAGAACTTTTTTTACCAGCCCGTTCATAGTAGGATGCAATTTCAAAATACTTCTTTGCCTCTTCGCTGACAAGAAATTTTCGTATCTCAATAACTTCATTTTTGTATCTACTATCAGGATACAAAGAAATAAAGCTATCTATTTTTGCTTTTAACTCATTGTATATTCCGAGGTCGGTTGAAACCTCATGAATAGAAAGAAACCCTGTTTTTATAAGATAAAAACGTGCTACTTCAATAACTAAAGGGTCTGTATATCTCTCCGCTATCATTGTAAAGGTTTCCTCTGCCTTATCATATTCCTTTATTTCAAGGTAAAACAGACCGAGTTTAAAAGCATTTTCGTGAGAGTCATCTGCATAGGGATGATTTTCTATTACAGTGGCAAGCATATCTCCTTTTTCTTTTTTAGGACCAAAAAACCAGAATGGTTCTCTTTGGAGTTCCTTTTCAGCAATTACTGACTGTTTTTTCACTGCCTCAAAAACCATTGGGGACTGAGGATATTTATCAACTATTTTCTGGTAATACTCAAAAGATTCTTTATAGTCACCTGCTTCCTGGTATATATCACCAAGTATATAGCATGAAGAAGCTGCATAGTCAGAATCTGAATAGTGTTTCAATAACTTCTTATGTTCTCCTATCGCTTTCTGAATCTCCCCCTGTTTCCTGAACCCTTCAGCCCATTCAAACTGTTCTTTTGGTGTATCCTTGACGGCATACTTGGGATTTATCCACCTGCCTGTCTGGGGTGTCCATTCCCAGTAGGCAAATCCTGACACCGCCGCAATGAGAAAAACCACCACTATAATTTTCTTTGCCATTTTGTTTTCCCTCATAAATCAATTCCACATATAATAATTATAGTTTTTTGACTCTATTATGTCAACTTTGAGAGGTCAAGATAGTTAGGACCCCTTTTGACATCAACCTTCAGAGGGACATCCATCTTCAGAACACTTTCCATTATATCTCTAACGCCTACAGAGATTTTTTCTTCTTCTTCAGAATATACCTCAAACAGAAGTTCATCATGAATTTGAAGAACCATCTTGCTATTCATCTTTTCTCTGCTGAAATATTCATAGATATTGTTCATTGCAAGTTTGATGAGGTCTGCCGCAGAACCCTGTATGGGCATATTTATTGCGGCCCTTACGGCAAACTCTCTACGGCTTTTATTTTCACTATGTATGTCAGGGAAGTATCTTCGCCTTTTAAGTATAGTTGAAACATAGCCGTTTCGCCCCACATCAAAAACTGTCTTTTCAATATATTCTTTTACCTTCTTAAACCTGTTGAAATAACTGTTTATAAATTTGTCTGCAAGGTCTACCGGTATGTTTAGTTCCTGTGCAAGTCCATAAGCACTCATTCCATACAGTATACCGAAGTTTATTGTCTTTGCTATCCTTCTGCGGTCGGATTGCCTGAATACATCAACAGATGGGGAAAAAAGAGAATTTTCCTCTGAAAAAAGTATATCGGCTGTTTCCTGATGTATATCCCGGTCATCTTTAAAACTATTTATCAGATACGGGTCCTTTGAAAAATGGGCAAGTATTCTCAGTTCTATCTGATTATAATCAAAAGAGTACAGTGTATTACCTTCATCACAACAAAATGCCTTTCTTATCTTACTGCCCCTCTCTGTTCTTACCGGTATATTTTGCAGGTTGGGATTACTGCAGCTGAGCCGCCCAGTGGAGGTTGATGTCTGATTGAAATTAGGATGTATCCTGC
>CAYOYL010000100.1:0-5905 GCA_964408175.1 uncultured bacterium | reverse complement strand
GACTACACCATAAAAAACAGATTCAAAAAGGTAGTGCTGGGTCTCAGCGGTGGTATAGACTCTTCCATTGTAGCGGTGATAGCAGCCGATGCACTGGGTGCGGAAAACGTCACAGGGGTCTTTATGCCGTCAAGATACTCATCAAAGGAGTCTGAAGAAGATGCAGAAGAACTTGCACAAAATACAGGCATAAGGTTTTTGAAGATTCCCATTGACAGGATATTCTCTTCCAGTCTTGAAACACTCTCACCTGCCTTTGCAGGGAAAAAACAGGATATCACTGAAGAAAATCTCCAGGCAAGGATAAGAGGCAACATTCTGATGGCTCTATCAAACAAGTTTGGTTATCTGGTGCTGACCACAGGCAACAAGTCCGAAACAAGTGTCGGTTACTCAACACTCTACGGTGACATGGCAGGCGGATTTGCCGTCATAAAGGATGTCTACAAAACCTTTGTATACCGTCTCGCCCGGTGGAGAAATTCTCATCCCTCTTTTTCCTCCCCCTTGAGGGGAGAGGATTCAGGTGGGGGTGGAAAGAGAGAAATAATACCCGTAAGGGTATTTACAAAAGAACCCACGGCTGAGTTGAGACCAGACCAGACTGACCAGGATACCCTGCCGCCCTATGAGGTTTTAGACGGCATACTGAAAGAATACATAGAAAAAGACAGCAGTTACTCACAGATAGTAGAGGAAGGATTTGCACCGGATACCGTAAAAAAAGTCGTGGCAATGGTTGACAGAAGCGAGTACAAGAGGAAACAGGCACCTCCCGGAATAAAAATCACACCGAGGGCATTCGGAAGGGACCGCAGGATGCCCCTCACCAATCGATACCGCATATAACATTTTCCCCTAACCTTCTTCCTCTCCCACTTGGAGACAGGGTCAAAGATAGGTAATAGTCAGTGAGGGGATTGACAAGAGAAATAATAGGCATCACCTAACCTCATGGTTTTATAAGGGATGCAATCTCTTCGGAAGACAGAACCCTGCGATAGATTCTAACCTCATCCATCAGTCCTGCATAACAGTTTCTCCCACTGCTATCCGCACCAATGTGCAAAGGTAAACCTGTGACAGTAAGAGGCTTATCAGGTACTCTGGATTCCAGGACAGGTTCACCGTTGAGATAAACCAGCAGATTTCCGTGCCCGAGGGTAACCGCTACGTGGGACCACTCATTTACAGGAAGAGATTTTTTTACATTACACCCTCCAATTCTGGTAACGAGTCGCAGGTTGTTGTCTGGATAAGTATCCAGCATATAGCCGTCTGCCCCACCGGCCGGACACTTGTCCAGCAGGCGCATTGAACCTCTCCGCATGGGATATACCCAGAGTGCAAGGGTCATTGCATCCGTCAGGTTTAGCGACTCTGCATCAGCAATCTCCACGAAACCTCTCCCAGAAAATTCCATAGATTTTCCGACCTTACCGCTGACCTGCTTCACTAACCCGACCAACAGCCCGTGGTTCCGATGGCCTGAAGAGTCAACAAGCCAGGTATTTCTGATATCTTCAAACGTCCAGTACCCAACCATATCAGAACTGGTAACTGCCTGTGGCTGCCGTGCTGTCCCTCGCGGGAAGAAGAGTCGGGCAAAGTCCCGGGGATTATGGAATGTAGGTTCAGACATCGGTGCAAAGGTTGATATTTCACCATGGGGTTTCTCATTCCGCCCGATATTAAACCCCCATGATTCGTTTGCCACTGGATATTCAGGCACAACGGAATCAAATGGTATTGCTGCCTCAACAACCCAGCGGTTACTGTAACGCTTCGCCGCAACCTGCCAGTCTAGATTGATACGAAAACTGTTGTCCGTAGTAGCAGTCCTGTAGGTATCATAGACCGCACCGAGTACATTAACAGCAAAATGCCAGTAACTTTCAGTACCCGGCTGCAGGAATATCTCAATGGAATCATCTCTAAAAATCTCTGAATCGCGAGTATCTTCACCAGCGGCAGACTCCGCTATCAGGTATGACATCCTTGACTCCCAGCAGGTAATACCGAGATAGATTGCTCTGCTGTCATACCCAAAACGCACATCTGTCTGCTCCGCAGCCACGTTTTTCTTGCCCTGTATTAAAAAATGCCCGAGGGATGTTGCAGTTTGCCACACAGGTTCACTCAGGTCAGCATCAATCTCCGGCGCGTGGTCAAAGAATGCAGGAATTACCTCAGGATTTCCCGCCCGTTCCACTTTATCAACAGGACCGGGCGGCTGCGGCGCCTCAGGTTCAACAGGAGGTATCCATGCAGCAGAAGCAAGTTTATTTCTGCCAATCCAGCGCCGACTGCCCGGAGCCAGATGCTTGGGAGCACGGTTGGGTTCTGCCGATATATGAAGAGGAGTCAAATCTATCCCTAAAGGGGAAATTACGTATGTCTTGCCTGCTTCAGTCTTAAATTCAAGCAACCCTGCCTCTGACTTCAGAACCTGTCTCCCCGACATCGTAACAACCGTGGCGTTATTAAATGGATTAACAATTTTTACCGGCATACCTCGATGGCTTTTAATCTGCACCAACCTAACAGTCCCTTTTTCGGCATGACATGTGACCTCAAATCCACCCATTGCCAGCAGTTTAAAATCAGCAGACCATTTGTCAGGCAGAGCGGGACATATACGAAGCACACCATTCCAACCCTGCAGCAGCATCTCCCCGACCCCTGTGGACATAGTACCGCTTCCTTCAAGATAAGGGTGCATGCCGGGTTTACGTAAGTAATAGTCCTGCAGCCCGCACGGGTAATTCTGGTAGTAGGTTGCATGCAAAGGCAGAAGATATTCCAGACCGTTGTACTGTACAGGTTTCCCTTTTTCTGAGGTGTTAGATAGTCCAAGACGGGCGGCTGCGATACTGTCGGTGGTCCATCCGTACCCATTCACATTCCTGCGGTTGTAAAAAGTTTTCAGCCCCAGTTCATAATCGGTACTCCCGAGAAGGATATTGGGAAAGACTCCGATGGGAAACAGGTCCGGGTTTTCTGCGTTACGCCATTTCATCTCTTCACCTGATTTCAGTTCGTAAGGTGTGATGGCTCCTGTCTCAGTACTGACAGGATAGGGTACCAGATGGTCAAGACGTTCCTGACAATCCGCCCTGAGTTTTTCATCAAGGTTCAGTCTCCTGCTCAGGTCTATGAAAACCGGGAAAATGTAGCGAATAGCAGACAGGTCTGTGGTGGGATTCTTCACCTTCCAGAAAGATTCATGTGCATTGGAAGGCTCCATACAGTAATAGCCGCGTGAATCCTTCTCAAGGTATCCGACAAGAAACCTAACGACCTCTCTCATAAGAGGGTATGTACGGTCAGAAAGAAAGGTTTCGTCCCCTGTATAAAGGTAATGCCACCAGAACTGCATCGCAATCTCAGCGGAAGATGAGAATATCAGATTTGTATGGGCAACATTCTTGGGAATGGGAACCCTTGGATGTGCCCCACGCTCCTGCTGCCACTTTCCCATGACACCGTTGAAGGGAATGGTTTCCTGATACTGTGCCCCATCCAGTTCCCAGATTTCTCTGGTCCACTGTTTCACAACTGGAAGCATATTCCAGTACATATCGTAGTAAGGCTTAATCAGTTCAAGATGGTTGGCAGCATACAACGGCCAGTAAGTCTCCTGCGTATTCCAGTGCCAGAAATGACTTCCCCACTCCCGTGCATCGTAGTTATCCGTCCATAACCCGCCATTGAACTTAGGAGGCACCTCCCCACGGGAACCAGCACCCATTGCATAGATATGCATATACCAGAGGTTAGCGATGTAATCTCCGGCAGCATCTCCGGAATCTATCTTAATGAATGACTTTTCCCAGAACCTTCGCCACCACTCCTGATGACTCTTTTGAATGTTTTCAATCCTGCGTGTCCTGAGTAAAGACAGTTTGTTCTTTGCCTCGGCAGCCACATTAACATTACTGTCACGCGTGCCAGCAAACGCCAGCAATACCGTGAACCTATCACCTGTGACAGTTAACCTTTTGCCTGATGCAACTGCGCTGCTGTTCTTTTCTGTTTCCAGACCAACAACTACGGCAAATCTGTAATCCGGTTCTCCTTTATGTTTTAGCACATCCGTAACAAGTACTGTATCATCTTCTGAGAAGACTGATGCCGACTTTCTCCATGTCTCAACCTCTAAAAATCGCTCTTTTATGTCGTTCCTCGTATCCTTGTACTGTACTATCAACGCATCAGCATCTGCAGGGATAAACGATATCACATTGACACTGCCAGATACACCTGAAATCTCCGTATTCAGCGTTGAGGTGTAGAGAGACAACTGCTGTCGGTAAGAGCCCATACCCACCATCATACCGGGGCTCGTTCCTATCTTCAGCCGACATACGGCACCTCCATACACCCCGGAAAGCGGCGTGTTTAACTGGAATACGAGTTCCTCAGGATGCCATACCATAGCACCGAGCGTGCCATTACCAATCGGCATCCCCTCCCATCCCTGACGGGCTGGCGAGAGATATACGACATCATTGTGAGCAACGATACCCGGAATATCAACCTTAAACATACCATCGGATTGCAACAAAACAGGCAAAATCAAAAAACAAACGCCAAACAGTTTAAAGATAGAAAGGTAGTTATCCATTTCATCTCCTTTACCCTGACCAGAACAAGAAGAAATATTCACTTTTAGTTTGTAGGTCACTTCTAAAATTTTATCACAAGTACTGCAAACCGTGAATCTTAATTATAATAATACCAACCTATTGTGGTAAATGAAACGGCAGCCGCAGGTCTTTGCCTGCGTAAATCCATAACTTGATTTTCTTAACCGCTGTTGTAAAATGTAACTATGGACGATACATTCTGGATACTGAAAAAGACAGACAATGAAAAATTCCCCTATAAACTGTACATCAAAAAAGGGGAAGAAGCACTGCTGTCTCTTGCTGTCGGTGACAGGTGGCCGGGCGCCAAAGGACACATATTCTGCTTGAGGTCTGAACCATCTCCTGATGAAAACGAAGAAGAGATAGAAAGGGTTAAGGTGCTTTCTCTCCAACGGTACGGGAAACGCCTCGCTGTCATTCTGGACAGAAACATCAATAAAAGGTGCGATTTCCTCTTTCTGACCAAAATGTACAAAAATGGGGAAGGTATGTATGAGCAGATATTCTGGAGAACCCAGAAAGGACTTACTGAAAGGAAACCGAGGGTTAAACTTACCGCCCAGGGAGAAAGTGACATACACGTCCTGATTGATACCCAGGAAAGGTACGGCTGGAAGTTTCCAAACTGCACCGTGGAGAAAAAATCCTTACCCGCGGGAGACTACGGACTGCTGACAGAAGAAGGAATAATAGCAGTGGTTGAAAGAAAGACCTATGACAATATGCTAAACGGTTTTGCCGATATACACATACTGCATCAAAAACTGGGAGAGATGGAAGGTTACCGTTATGCGGCTTTGATTGTAGAAGCAAACTATTCTGATTTTTTGAATGCCGGAAAAATCAGGTATTACAAACCCTCATTCGCCGCCAAGGTCATAGGAGAACTGTATACCTTACACCCCAATGTACAGATAGTTTTTGCCGGCAATAGAAAACTCGCCAACGAGTGGACACTAAGATTCTTCAAAGCGGTAAAGTCTCATCAGGAAGACCATCCCCACTATAAAATTGCGGAGACCATAGCCCGATATGGCAAATCACCTGAAAACAGGGGAGGAAGTTATTTTGAACTACACAAAGAGATAAACGAGAAAATGCCCCAGAGTTTTACCTTTTCTATGCTGAAAAAAGAATTTCCTTTTGTGAAAGAATGCACCCTGAGAAGGGTGTTAAACAAGATGAGAGAGGAAAAAACGATTGAAAAACAGGGAGGTAGACAGTATACAAAGATGTTAAATACTCCTCTCTGA
>CAYOYL010000099.1:0-13915 GCA_964408175.1 uncultured bacterium | reverse complement strand
CCCCTGCAGAATGACGGATATACTGGATAAGTGGGGAGCCAGTTGTTATGAAACAAATTTCTGGCGTGCTGCTTTCCTCTCCAATCTGATAAGAGGTGCTTCACAGGGTAAGGGATGGGGGTTTGTGGAGATGTGCGGCAGCCGTACCTGGTGGGGACCGTACGGAAGTGTACTCAGGACGCCGGAATTTCTTGAACAGCTCGCTTTACTCCCTCTCTCTTACGGGGGGAGATTTAATATGTTCTGGCAGTGGCGTCATGAAAGATTCGGTCAGGAGTCCCCTAACTTCGGACTGGTAAACGAAGATGGTTCTTTCAACAAGAGAACAGAGAAGGTATCATCTCTTGCCAGAGCAATACTTGATAACCAGAGCTTTTTTGACAAACTTGAATTCCCTGAAGGAGACATCGGACTGCTGATTGACCTGCGTTCATCTCTAATGGAGTGGATATGCAAACTTGAAGAAAAGGACAAACTTGTTCTTTTTGAATATCTTGGGTGGTTTTATTCTTTCAGCAGTATAGGAGCCAATGTTGAAATATTGTATGGGAGCAGGATTGCCCAAAAAGGAGTACCCGACAATATTAAACTTCTTGTTGCCCCCATTCTCAACATTGAAAGAGAAGGAATGACGGAGGTCTTGAAAAAATTTGCCAGCCGTGGTGGACACATTCTTGCAGGACCTTACCTTTTCACCTTTGACAAATTTACCTATATGAATGAGGAGACTCCCCCTGAACCGATGCAGAAGATATTCGGCAGCAGGCGCACAGATATTCTCTTTCCGACCCAGAAAAATATTCCGCTGGAACTTCATGATGTCCCGTCTCTAAAACTTACAGGACACCATTGTCTGGAAGTTTACAGTTGCGGAGAAGCAGTCCCGTGGATATTCTCCGGAAGGGAGATAGCAGGAACGCTGCATAGTGTGAAAGGGGCAAGATATTATCGTCTGGGTAGTCTTGCGGGCACCCCGGTCGGCAGGTCAGTCAATTTCCCGGAAGATGCTGAATATAAAAATATTTCCACAGGTCTGAAGTCTTTGTGTTTTGACCTGGCAGGGTCGGCAGGCTGTTCTATCCAGAGAGTCAGGACAACCGGCAGTGTTCTGCTAAGGGTGGGAAGGAGTGGAAAAGAACAGGTTGTTTTCGTTCATAATCCCGAAGAATACAGTCAGGATATCTGGCTCAGCACGGAGTTTAAGTTTAAAAAGGCAGTGGATGTAATAGGTAATGAAGAACTGAAAACTGATGGCAGCAGAATACCTTTGAGAATGAAAAAAAGAGAAACGCGCCTTCTTAAATTTACTCTTTGACAGAAAAAACAGAGGTTGGAAAGAGAATAAATGACAGTTTTTCAAGGATGGAAAAATGGACAAAAAGAGATTTAAAAATCCGCCTTCAATAATGAGACCTACACCCTTCTGGGCGATAAATGGAAGGATTAACCCTGAAGAGACTGCAAGGCAGATGGCCGATATGCTGAGTGTTGGTCTGGGAGGAGGGTTTTTTCATTCAAGACATGGACTGATAACAGATTATCTGGGGGAGGAGTGGTTTGCCGGGATGAAATCAGCTCTGAGTGTGGCAAAGGAAAAAAATGGTTATCTGTGGCTGTATGACGAGGACCTCTGGCCCAGCGGAAACGCTGGAGGGCAGGTTGCGGCATTAAAGGATGAATATAGAGCCACATCCCTGAACGCTTTTCTGCTTGCTCGAGGGGATGGTCTGCCTTCTATAGGGGCGGATGAGTCTGTAAGGTACGGTTATAAAATTCTGGAGCGTAACCGTCTGGTTCTCACAAGGTTCAGGGTGGTTCCCATTGACGAACTGAGGTCTGATTCTGGCTTTGAACGTCTTGTTATGGTTAGAAGTTACGCCTCAAAGGTTGCGTGGTGGAGTGGTGAATCTTATGCGAACCTGCTTCACCCGGAAGCGATGAAAAGGTTTATGGAGTTAACGCATAGTGTTTATTACAGACAACTGGGAGATGAGTTCGGCAGAAGAATTCCCGGTATTTTCACGGATGAGCCGAACATATCCAGCCAACAAAATGGGATTCCATGGTATGAAGGCGTCCCTGAGAAATATAAAGGGTGGACAGGAAGAGATTTCTGGAAAGACCTTCCGTATCTTTTTTTTGACGGGCAGGATGCAAGGCATATAAGGCTTCTTATACACAGGGCAATTCTCAGACAGTTTGTTGAGGCGTATAGCAAGCCAATATACCAGTGGTGCGAAAAACATAATATTGCACATACCGGGCACTACAATGCGGAGGATACATTTGCTTCACAGATAACAAACCACTACGGCGGTATTACGGCACACTACAGGTATCAGCATATTCCGGGTATTGACCACCTGTGCAGACGGATTGATAGAATGCTTTTAACCTGCAAGCAGGTATCTTCTGCGGCAAGACAACTGGGAAGAAAAAAGGTGTTGAGTGAAATATTTGGTGTGAGCAGGCATACCAATACCTTTGAAGACTTCAGATGGCTCGGTGACTATGACCTCGTTCTGGGGGTGAATTTTTTCTGTCCTCATCTTTCATGGTACTCGGCAAAGGGAAGAAGGAAACGTGATTATCCGCCGGTATGGAACTACCAGCAGACATACTGGAAGGACCTGCCGTCTCTTAATAGTTATTTCACTCGTACTGCCTATGTTCTAACTTCGGGTAAGCCGGAGGTCCCAATACTTATTCTTCATTCCATAGAAAGCGCAATAGCAGGAAGAAGGATAGGGGTTGTTTCTGAGGGCAGGTCAGGGGATATCCCTGAGGAAGACATAAAGGAGGCTGACGTCCTGGATTCTCTGATGCGTAAAACCCTTGAGGCGGTTTTAAATACGGGATATGATGCAGACCTCGGCGACGAAAGTTTTGTTGAAGATTATGGGATTGTTAAGGATAAAATCTTTGTTGTCGGCAGGACATCCTACAAGATAGTTGTTGTTCCCCCTTCGGTAACGTGGAGAGAAAAGACAGTGAAACTGCTGGAAGGGTTCGTCAAAAACGGGGGGATTTTGATAATACTGGGCAAACCTCCGGAGGAGATAGAAGGAATTAGTAAAAGAGACAGGTGGAAAGGTATCTTATCGCACAAGAACGTCTATTCCCTGCCGTCTTCAGTAGAATCTATACAAAATGCCATAAAAACTCTTGTGAAAGCATCTTATACCCTTGAGGGTACTGACGGAAGGTTCTTTCCTGAGACCTATGTTCAGCACAGAATTGATGGAAAAGATGATATCTTCTTCATCGTCAATTCAGACAGGTATAACTCAAGGGATTATGTCCTTACAGTTGATAATCCAGAGAAGAGAGAACTCCTGAAACTTGATGCGGTTAGTGGGGATGTAACTAAGACTGAAACCCAGGCGTCCGGCAATAAACTGATTTATAGATTTACACTACCACATGCTGGTTCTGTGCTTCTTTTACTCTCAGGTTCAACAGACAGGATGACTGAAACAGAAGAGTCGCTTCCTGCTCCCTGTAGTGCAGAGGTTCTCCACCTGTCGGATATCTTCAGGTTTGAAAGGAAGGAGAAAAATGTTCTTGTCCTCGACAGAATCAGTGTTTCGTATGATGGGAGGAATTTTGAAAAAGAAGAACCTGAGTGGAGGGTCAGAAAAAAGGTGGCAGAACACTTCGGTACGGAAAGTGCACTGCAGTGGCAGCCGTGGGTAGCAAAAAAGAAGAAGATATTTGAAGGGAAGGGCGGGGATATTGTCTTAAGGTATAGGTTTTTGAGTGATGTAGGCAAACCAAAGAGTTATCTTGTGATTGAAGATATGCAAAGGGGAAAGGTTTTTGTCAACGGGCGTGAGATAACATGGGATGACGAAGGGCAACTGGGATGGCACTGGGATAAAGATTTCAGGATGGTGGAGATAACCGAACTTGTTAAAAAAGGTGAAAACATGGTTGATTTTAAGGTACACTACGATTTTCTTACAGAGATTGAATCAGCCTATATTGTAGGTGAGTTTGGTGTAGCGATGGCCAGTCCTTATCAGGGGATGATAGTGAAAGAGAAGCAAAACATAAATAGTGGTTCACTCGTGGGACAGGGTTATCCATTTTACAGCGGAAGGATGATATATAAAACTGAATTTAATGCTAAAGCAGGTGATAAAAAAACATTCCTGAGGATTTTAAACCCTTCTGGCGTACTTTTTAATATAAGCGTGAATGGTCTGGATGCCGGGAAAATTCTCTGGAGCCCTTACATACTTGAGATAAGCCCGTTTGTCAGAAATGGGAAAAACACAGTGGATGTGGAACTTGTTACATCTCTTCAGAGCTCATGGGGACCTCTGCATGAGAGAAACGGGGATGATAATATGTGGGCTGGACCAAATGCATTTGTAGATGAAAACTTTCTCAGAGAAGAATTTTCACTTTTTAATTACGGGATAGGGGGGATAGAAATTTTATTCGTTTAAAACTTTGTTTTTTCTCCGAACAGGTATTTCTTGAGGTTATTTTCAGATCCAATATCTATATTGTCAAAGGTAACTCCGTGGATAAATATATTGCGGTAGTGCTGGTTGTTACGTACAATGAATGAAGAATGGAACTCAAGTGCCGTATGATGAAAAGGGAGTGATACATCTATTTCAAAAAGCAGGTTCTTATTTAAGGGCTCATCAGTCTCTAACCTTGCACCTTTCATACTCAGGTTGATTATTGTAGATTTTATCAGGTGCTTTTTGTGAAACATTCCGTGTTCATAGGATATTGTAGCAGGTAGAGATGAGACTTCAATCCTTACTTCATTTCTCTTTTCAATCTCTGGATTTGTTTCCGAATTGATTATAACCATAGAGGGGGGCTGAAAAAAAGTTTTACCTGAAATAAAATACTTATTGCCATTATGTTCAAAAAAAACTTCGCCGCGCTTGCCCATTTCCATATCGGAAATGGGCAAACCGGACCTCAACTCAAAAAAAATCCTTCCGTTCTTCTCAACATTAAGTATCTTCCCTTCAATTCTTATGTTGTCTACATAAAGTGTGGCCTTTTTTACTTCTGCTACATTTATCTCCACAACAATATCTTACCCCTTTTCTGCAGGGATTGTCAAGTGTATTTAAAAAAGAAATTATGGTACAATAAAACGTTATTTTTTTCTCGAAGATGAACAAACAGGAAAAGGGGAACCTACAATGGAAATTGTGGTAAGGCAGGGATATATAATAGACGGATACATATTGGAGGAGATGGTTGGTTCAGGCGGATTTTCAACTGTATACAGGGCGAGGAGTATTGACCCTCTACCTCGGTATGATACTATCATTGCCGTTAAGGTGCTTCATCCGAGGAGACTGGACAGGTGGCAGATAAGAAGATTTGTAAAAGAGATGAGAATCTCCACTCTCCTTCAACATCCTAACATAGTCAAGGTTTATGCGGTCAGGAAACAGGATAGAAACTACTTTGGTCTTATTGAATTTATGGATACTGATTTGTTAAAGGCAATCAGGACAAAACCGCATATCTTTAATCAGCAGAATATATTTTCAATAATAAAAAAAGCAGCTCAGGGTCTTGATTATATACATAAAAATGGAATTGTCCATAAGGATGTAAGCCCTGCTAATATACTTATTTCTTATACACTGGATAAGATTAAAATTACGGATTTTGGTATGGCTGAAAAAAGGGGGTTTTTAAAGAAAAATAACAGTTCTGGAGGAGGAACTGAAGGTTATATTGCACCTGAAAGACTTAAAGGTATGTCTGCAGATATTAAGTCAGATGTATATTCTTTTGGCAAAACAGTACAAAAGGTTTATTCGGAACTTGGGTTTGAGGTACCGGAGAATGTGAGGTACGTTATTGAAACTGCAACAAAATCCAATAAAGAAGATAGGTTTTTTGATATGAGAGAACTTTTGTATTTTTTTGACTCGAAGAAATAGGTAAAGAGGATAATAATAATGGATATAATGGGTTTTATAAACAGTAAGAAGATTGTTATAACCGACGGAGCGATGGGGACGTATCTTGAACAACTCTCATATAAGGGGCAGACACCTGAACTTGCGGTTATTGAATCTCCTGACCTGATAAGAAGAATACATAAGGAGTATATAGAGGCGGGTGCGCAGGTTATCCTGACAGATACTTTTGGTGGTAACAGGCTGAGACTCTCTAAGAAAAGGATTGGTGAGAAGGTTAAAGAGATTAACCTGAAAGCAACAGAAGTTGCACTGGATGTCAGAAAGGGTTATAAAGATGTTATGGTTGCCGGCGACATAGGTCCCACCGGCGGAATTCTTGAACCATACGGGGACATGACAAAGAGTGAGGCTGAGAGTGTTTTTGTAGAGCAGGCAGAGATATTGAAAGAGGGTGGAGTGGACTTTATTTTGCTGGAAACCTTTCAGGACATGGAGGAGTTAAAGTCTGCGTTTTACTCTATTCGGGAGAGACTGAACATTTTTGTTTTACCCTGCATCTCTTTTAATTCCGGTGTTGAATACAGAACACTTATGGGGCAGAAAATTGAGGATGTAGTGAGATTTGCTGAAGAAGGGAAAACCGGTGTGCTGGGTATAAATTGCGGCATAAAAAGTTGGGAGATGGTGAAGGTTGTTCAAAAGGTAAGAGAAATTACCGATATTCCTCTGTGGATAAAACCCAATGCAGGGATACCTGAACTTTCCGGTGGTAAGGTTATTTACCCTGAGACGAAAGAAGAGTTTACCGATAACTGTATGGAGATGGTTAATCTTGGAATAAGTTTTATAGGCGGTTGCTGCGGTTCCACTCCCGAATATATAGCACTTCTCAAAGAAAAATTAAATGAAAACGGTTGAGGTCGTTTTTGACATTCCTCTTGACAAAACATTTGATTACCTCCCTGGTGTTTTTCTTGACAAAATTTCTACTGGTGTTAGGGTTCGTGTTCCCTTTGGCAGGCAGAAAAAAACCGGACTTGTCCTGTCAACCCGTGAAAAAGATGTTATAACAGAGGATTATAAAGGGATACTCAAGGTATATGATGGTTTTCCACTTATCACGGATGAACTTTTTTCAGTGGCGGGTTATATGACAGAGAGATACTTCTCTTCTTTAGGACAGTCGGTTTTCTCTATGCTCGGAGGCCTGCCGTTGAGGTATAAGACTGATGAATTGTATAGAGTTCATTCCACGAACATAAATTCTTCAGTCATGGGTGGAGGATTCCAAAAGGAATTTATCCTTTTCCGCAGTGAATACAAGAAAATGGAGATGTACAAAGAAATTATTTCTTCCGTACCGGACGGGTCAGTCCTTTTTCTTTCTTCAGAGGTTTCAACATCCGAAGGTTATTATGAATGGATGAGTAAGTTATATGGAGACAGGGTTGTGTTATTTCATGGAGGGCTGAAGAATAAAGAAAAACTGAATAACTGGTTGAGAATCTTAACAGGAAGGAATCTTGTTGTGGTAGGTACACGACTTGCTGTTTTTTCTCCTTTAAGTGACCTGAAAACCATTATAATTGATGAGGGTCAAGATTCTTCTTACAAGGAACAGCAGACCCCTAAATATGATGCGTTGGAGATATCTGAATTTCGTTGTAAAAACTTGCAGATTCCTTTAATAATAGGTGAACGATGTCTATCTGTAAGGGAGTATTTTGATATTAAGAATACCAGTGCGGTACTGAAAACAACTGATGGAGACGCTCTTCCTAATGTTTACACCTTTATGATGGGGAAAACCTATGCTGATAAAAACATTCCGTTTTTTTCCAGAGAATCTGTCTCAATGATTGAAGAGACTGTTCTGAAGGGGGAGAAAGTCGCTGTAATCCATAACAGAAAAGGAAGTTCTAAAGTTCTGAAGTGCGAAAAGTGCGGCAATAGATTTCTCTGTAATACTTGCGGTTCACCGATGGTTTTGACAGAAGATGGGAAAAATCTGGTTTGCCGTTTTTGTAAAACAGTTACACCGTTTAACAACAGATGTCCCATATGCGGAAGTAGAAAGATAGGTATGAAATTGTATGGCATTGAAAAAATGTTCAGAACCTTGAAAGAGCAGTATCCGGATATGCGCATCTCCAAATTTACCGGAGATACCGGTGAGGTAAATGGTGAATTTGACATTCTTGTCGGAACAGGAATAATTAAAAGGTTGTTGGGGACGCATTTTTTTTCACTTATCGTATTTGTCAGTGGTGAAAGTTTTCTTAATATACCCGACTACAGAGGTGAAGAACACTTTTTTACGCTGGTAAATGAAATAAGAAGAATTCTTGAAAACAGGAATTGCAAAATCCTTATACAGACAAGGAATCCCAATCTTGAGTTATATAAATCATTAAGGGAGAACAATCCAGAAATTTTCTATGAGAAAGAACTGTCCATAAGGAAAAATCTGGGTTATCCTCCCTTTAACGAGATAGTGAAGGTTGAGTTAAGGGGCAGGCAGAAAGATGTTCTGGAGCGTAGAAAAGAGATGGTTGAATCCTATCTTAAAGAGAAAAAAATAGAGGTAATCTATGCTGGACCTTCTTTTCCCCCTGTTAAGAAGGGAAAGGATGTCTGGAAATATCTTTTACGGATAAGCAGTGGTTTTGATAGAAAAGAGTTCAGGAAAATCTCTCAGGAGATAGGAGTTACGGTGGAGAGCAATCCCGATTAGGGCTGACCTTTCTTTTCCCTTGAGATTTGCTGAGATATTTACAATTTTGTCTGTAAGTGATAAAATTTTCTTCAGTCAGGGCGGTTAGCTCAGATGGTTAGAGTGCCACGTTGACATCGTGGAGGTCACAGGTTCGAGTCCTGTACCGCCCATTTACAGGAGTGAGATAACTCAGGTTGTAAAAGGGGGGAGGTTATAACTTAACGGATAGACCAGGACTCGAAGAGAGCCTGTTTATGAGTTGCGACGAGAAGGAGCAATGAATAGGCGGATGGCCGACCGAAGCACTGTGTGCGGAGGCGCCGAGTCCTGTACCGCCCACTTACCCAGAATACTTCTTGATACACTTTCACGGTGAGGGTATTAGTTTGAGGAGAAATGAATGACTACACTTCACTTGCTCGGTTGTGGTACTCCGACGCCGACTGCCGATAGGTTTGGCACGTCTTTTGTACTCAATACTGGGGATGATATGTTGATGTTTGACTGCGGCCCGTCAACCACGCACAAACTGGTAAAAGCAGGATTTTTCCCCACCCAGATTACCCATCTTTTCTTCACCCACCATCACTTTGACCATAATGCAGATTATCCCTGTTTTTTGCTCTGTCGGTGGGACCAGAGTATAGGGAAGGAACGTAATCTTATAGTCAGGGGCCCGGAACCCACGGCCAAAATTACTGAGGGACTGGTAGGCCGCAGTGGCGTATTCGCTGATGATATCAGCGCACGGATTAACCATCCGACGAGCCAGAGTGTTTATCAAAACAGGGGAGGGGTGCTGCCCCGTCCATGGCCTTCCATTGATGTTTCTGATATCCAGCCAGGGACCTCCATAAAAGGTAAAAACTGGAATATCAGTACAGGTCTGGCAAGTCATGTGAAACCTTGGTTAACTTCTTTAGGATACCGTGTGGAAATGTCCGGAGGAACCATTGTTTTTATCGGTGATACGCAGATATGCGACTCAGTGCTGGATTTATCGCGCGGTTGCGACGTACTTGTCGTCAGCTGCTGGGACCACCAGAAGGCAATGGAATCTAACGGTGAAGGGCCGGCACAGACCGGCACGATTGACGCTGCCCGAATGGCACTGGAAGCAGGCTCAAAAGTTCTTATATTGACCCATACGGGTGCAAATCTCTGTAATCCCGGTTCCAGAGAACGTGCCATTGCCGACATCTCAAAAATTTTCCCAGGGACAATTATCTTCGGAGAAGAATTAATGAGTATAAGGTTATGGTAGATGCACCTTTTAAGATGTGTTAGTTGAGAAATGTATATATACGCAGGTATTGTTTATCTCTATTTCCCCTGTGTCAGAATTGGGGGAAAGGGTATATAAATGGCTTCAAGAAAAATTCAGGTGGCAGTGGTAATAATATGCCTGTTTTTATTGACGGGATGTTCAATTACAAGAAGATGCTATGGAACTGTAAAATCATTGCTCTGGCATGCGATATGGTAGTTTTCATCAGGTTCAGCGACTGTTGACGATTTTCTTATTCAGAATTCAATAATGAAAGGATTATTTAACACATCTGACAAAAGTCTTCAGAAAAATCTTCCTCTTGCAGCGAGAATGCGGCCGCAGAGTCTTGATGATTTTGTAGGGCAGGAACATATACTTGGAGAAGGGAAGATTCTCAGAAAAATAATAGAGAGTGACATTATACCATCCCTTATCTTTTATGGCCCTCCGGGCTGTGGTAAAACCGCCCTTGCTATGGTTATAGCCAGACGTACAGAAAACCAATTCAGACATCTCAATGCGGTAACAGCAACGGTTGCAGATGTCAGGGAGGTTATAACGGTTGCAGAACAAAGGGGCAGGGAAAATGAAAAGAGAACAATCCTTTTCCTTGATGAGATTGCCCACTTTAACAAACTTCAGCAGGATGCACTGATGAAGGACGTTGAAGAGGGTATTATTATTCTTATTGGAGCGACAACACATAATCCATATTTTTATCTTAATACACCTTTACTTTCGAGAAGCATGGTCTTTCAGTTCAATCCTCTTACGGAGGCAGAGATAAAACAGGTTGTAAAAAATGCACTGAAAGACAGAGAGAGAGGTCTTGGAACGTTAAGCATTGTGCTGGAAGAAGATGCTCTTGATTACCTCGCGGCAGTGAGCGAAGGTGATGCGAGAAGGGCACTTAATACCATTGAGACTGCTGTTTTAATCACTGCGAGCGGTGAGAAAAGAGAGAAGACAGATATCAGTCTTGCAGTTGTTAAAGAGGTGGTACAGAACAAGTTTGTCGCTTACGATAGAAACGAAGACCAGCATTACGACACTATCTCTGCGTTTATAAAGAGCATGCGCGGGTCAGACCCTGATGCATCACTCTACTATCTTGCAAAGATGGTTGTGGCAGGCGAGGACCCCAGGTTTATTGCCAGACGCATGTTAATATTTGCCTCAGAGGATGTGGGGAATGCAGACCCTCAGGGTCTGTTGATTGCGGGTGCATGCTACCAGGCAGTTGAGGTGGTTGGGATGCCGGAGGCAAAGATAATACTTGCACAGGCGGTGATATACCTTGCGACAGCACCCAAAAGCAATTCCGCTTATAAAGGGATTGATAACGCCATCTCTGAGATAAAAAAAGAAAAGATACAACCGGTCCCGGAGCATCTGCGCAAAACAGGATATAAACGTCCTGAAGATAAGGGATATTTATACCCCCATGACTTTCCCGGCCATTACGTGCCTCAGGTATATATGCCTGTCAAAAAGAGGTTTTATTTCCCTTCGGACTCCGGCTATGAAAAGAAGATAGAATTTTTCCTTAACCATCTAAAAAGGTTAGAAAAAGAGTATGAAGAACAGTCTAAGAAAAGAGTTTCTGATAAAGAGAGAGATGCTCAGTGAGCAGGACTGGGATAAATATAGTACCGAGATACAGAATAGATTATTAGAGTCATTATCTTATCAAAAAGCATCTTCAGTCCTTGTTTATTGTCACTTTGACAGGGAAGTAAAGACAGACCTGCTTGTAGGTGACGCGCTAAGACGGGGAAAAGCGGTGTATGTTCCTTTTGTAGACTGGGAGAAGAGGAGGATAATACCTTCAAGGATATATTCACTGCAGGATATAGATAGAGAAGGCAGGAAGGTTCCACAGCCTTTCATCCCACGGTTTTTACCTGAGAATGAGAATATAGAACTTGCGGTTATACCCGGGGTTGTCTTTGATGTATATGGAAACAGGATAGGGATGGGCAAGGGATTTTTTGACAGGTTCCTTGCAGGTTACGGTGATTCTATGCTGAAGGTATCCCTTGCCTTTGACTTTCAGGTTCTCGAAGAAAAACTTCCGGTTGAGTCATGGGACAGAAGTATAGATATTATAATAACGGAAAAAAGGGTTATTAGAAAAAGGGGACAGGCTACTTTTTATTTTTAAGTTATAACAGGGAAAAAATCTCTGATTGTCTTTTGAAACTATTCCAATCTGTATATATTAAATATGGAAAAAGTAGCCTGTCCCCTTTTTAAAGTCTGTTATGTGGATTGGCGGAAGTCCAGCCATATGGGTGGTGGAAACTCCTTACGGACTCTTGCACGGAGATTTTCATCAACAGGTATATTCTCTGCCTTTGAGATACGTTTTTCGTGCAGTTCAAACCACAGGCGGCTGAGGGTAATTTCTCCCTCTCTCACATCAGGAACTGAAGGCTGCCTTTTTAGAATCTTCTCTGCCATATTGAGGTCTCCTTTTTTCAGTGCCGTCTGTGCAGCAATAATCTTTATTCTCCCATGACTGCGTATCTCATCAGGCAGGTTGTTGACAAACCTGAAGAGTTCTTCATAACGACCTGCATCAGTCAAAGATTTACAAAATTCCATAGACAGGTTGTAGTCAGTAACCATCTCTGAGGCCTTACTCAGCAGGTCGGCCGCCTTTTCTGTAAGTTTGTCCCTTTGTGCCAGGACAGCCAGGTTACGATAGACATAAAAGGATGGTTCACACCTCAGTGATTTTTCCCATGCCTCTCTGGCTCTTTCAAAATCCTTATGGCTGTAATACATAACTCCCAGATGCAGCCATGTTAACCAGTTGCTGCCTCTCTTCTGCTTAACCGATTCTTCCAGCATTAACTGCCACTGATGTTGAATCATCCAACCATAGATTTTTTCTTTTGGTGAAACATACTGCATAAATCCATTGTTCAGTAGTTCAAGCCACGGCTGTTGTTTATTCTCTATGGCTTTGTCATCAAATATCAGAGAGTCCGAAGAGAGAGGTTTTTCTCCATTTTTTTCTCTGCGAAGCCGTTCAAGAGTACCCCATCCTGAACCTCTCTGTATAATTTCATCCGGACGCGTATCTGCCATTTTGGCGGTTTGTATAAGCATTGATTCGAGTCTATCCTGCGGCATCAGCCTTCTAAGTTCAGTATTCACTGAATCGTAAGATGACTTCCAGTCCTTATCGTGAATCACTTCTGGCGGAGACTTCATCAGTCCGTATGCTTCAAGCCATGACCACTCAGTACCAGCCGGCATCTGTATGTACTGCCCCTGTATCTGTGTCAGGCCTGCCTGAAGTTCTATGTAAGCGGAGTCTTTAACAGATAGAAACTCCTGCCAGTGCCTTCCGCCATGATGCATACCCCACACGAACAGTTTTCTCCCATGGAGTCTTCCTGTGGACGTTTGTATAAGACCCTTTCCTTCCTTATCCAGAGCGGCTATCCATGGTTGTGACTCAGGGTCAATACAGTAAAAATTGTCAGCAGAATGGTTAAAATTTACAGGATATGACAGGTCCACACCATCAGATACGGGTATGGGAATCGTAACCATGTTCCCTGCATAATCACGTTTGTATGCCGATTCAGCAGGGACTATTACCCGTGTCTCCGGAGTTTCCTGTACTGCTATATTTGACCACCAGTACATCGGGGTTTCGTTTTCATTTGGATTTGTTATCCTGACCCTTATAAATAGGAACTCCGAGCCATCAGGTAGAAAGGCATCAATCTGATATGGAACCATGTGTATCCGTTCCCATTCGTACATTCTCAGGACAGGTGTTCCGTCATCCATCCTTAATTTAGATACAAATAGAGGTGAACAGGTGAAAACAGAATGTCCCATTATTCCTATGTTCCATTCCACGCCGCCGCTGAACCATGCATTTCTTATGGCAAGGTTGGCGGGCTGGAAGACAGGGTTCACATAAAGCAGTTCACGCTCTTCCTTTTTGTGGAAAAGAGACCACAGTCTGCCTCCAAACTCTATCAAGAAGGT
>CAYOYL010000098.1:0-3002 GCA_964408175.1 uncultured bacterium | reverse complement strand
CTGTTCCAGTTATAGTTTTTCATCAGTGTGTTAAGAAAAAGCACCGAGCCAGCACCAAACAGGGCTGATATGACATTCCCCATAAATAATACATTTATCTTAAGGGGCAGAAAGGCAAAGGGTACCCTCATTATAAAAGGTAGCGGAGGTAACAATATAGAGCCAATAATACTCTGTTTTATATTCTGGCTTCCTGATAGGATATCAATAAACTGTTGTGTACGTATGAGTAGTTCTTCGGGCAGATATCCGAGGTGTATCTTAATATAAACTGCTGCAGAGAGATAGACTGTGAAAAATATGAGAAAGATAATGTGTTGCTCGGATGAGTATTGTCTTTCAGCCATTATGTCCCCCCGACCTGAAAAATCCATGTTTTGTCTTGTCCCAGTAAAAAGGATTTACGAGCAACTGTATAAAACCGCGCCACGCGCCTATGCTCATAAGAACCCAGTAAGGAG
The DNA here is from genome assembly GCA_964408175.1 of uncultured bacterium. Classification (GTDB taxonomy): domain Bacteria; phylum Ratteibacteria; class UBA8468; order B48-G9; family JAFGKM01; genus JAFGKM01. Next base: position 2,541 of record CAYOYL010000098.1, on the reverse strand, counting down.
GTATCAAAAATGCATACTTAACAAGGTCGTAGTATCCCCTGTGTGCTGCTCCCACAGATACTGTGTATATGAATGCGAAGTTGCCGAGGAAAAGGCAGACAGTCCCCATAGCAAAGACCACAGGCGGAAAGAAGACTGCCATAATATCCCACCGTGTCAGAACCCAGATGGCAAGAAAAATCCAGTAGACAGGGTTAATCAAAAGAGAGAAGAACATACCCCCTATCAGGAGGTGGAAGTGCATTACCCTCTTTAGCCCTATCTGTCTCAGCAATAGGACAGGATGTTTAAGGTGTACCAGGTATGTCTGGATGTGTCCCTTAACCCATCTGGACCTCTGAGGCAGCCAGTATCTCAGGTTACTGCAGGCTTCTTCCCATGTTGTTGAGTCAAGCATAAGTGTGCGGTATCCGGAACGGTATATTCTTATACCGAGGTCACAATCTTCAGTGACGTTGTAGGCATCCCATCCTCCCAGTTCTTTAATCTTTTCCGTAACGAAGTGGTTTGATGTTCCACCAAGGGGTATAGGAGCGTCAATTAGACCGAGGGATGGAAGGTACAGGTCAAACCACATTGAATATTCAAGGGTAAACCATCGGGTTAGAAGGTTCTGCCGCTGGTTGTAGAAGTTGAGTTTTGCCTGAAGACATACGACATTTTCTGGTGATTTGGAAAATCCCACAACGCTCTTTTTTAACTGGTCAGGTTCAGGGATGTCCTCTACATCAAATATGACTGTATATCTCCCCTTTGCCAGAGAAAGTCCGACATTACAGGCACGTGGCTTGGTCTTTGGTATCCCGTCGGGTACAATGACCATACTGAACGAGGGGTGAAGATTCATCTTTCTGCATGCCTCTATTGTCTCGGTGTCATCTTCTTCAAGTAGAAGTTTTATATCCATTTTTTCAATGGGATAGTCCATTTTTTCAATGGATTCCACTATCTGCTGCAGGACCTCTGTCTCTTTATAAAGAGGAATGAGAATGGTATAGACAGGTATCTGTTCGTCAGTAAACTGACTGATTTCTTCAGCGGTAACCCTTACCATACCTTCCTTCTCTCCTGAGCGTAAGATTATTGCCACCTTGTAGAACATAAATACCAGATAGAAGAGCATTACTGCGAAGTTGACATATACAAATGCCCTGTCAGGTCTGTAAAACCATCCATACATAAAAAGGCAGATAAGAACCGCTAACATAAAAACCTGCTTTTTTGAAAGTACCTGCTGTGCACTTTCCTGATAACTTAAAAATTGTTCTTTTATCTGTGACTTATCCATTTTCTTATATATTCGGATAACCTTTCCGCCAGAAACCTCCGGGTTGCGGCATCCGGAAAAGACGAAAAAACATTGTCAGTTAATCTGTAGCGTATCTCTATCTTTTGTCTCTCAGGCGGTAGTAAACTGTAAAGGTCTAACAATGGTATTGAATATCTCATACCGACCTCTTTTATGGCAACCGCCAGACTTGTTGATTGTTCAACCTTACCCTCCACTGCAGGTGGTACGATTAGCATACACTGAACATTGTTTGAGTGCAACAGGTTTATAAAAGAGGAGAGCAGATTTTTAAATTTGTTATCAATGTCAAGCATATAGTTTATTTCATTCTGTCCGGGGATAAATAGTACCAGACACGGATTATGGCTCAGTATCTCGTCCATTTTTATAAGAGATAGAAGTGGTGAGTAATAGGGCAGGGATGTTTCTATATTCACGTGCTTTATCTCAAATCCGCCGTTGCTTCTATTCTTAATCATATTTAAGAACTGTTCACTATAAGTCCTTCCGTCAGGAGGGTTTTGCCCGTAACTGCTCACCAGCACAACCCTTGAAGTATCCCTTTTAGTTCCTGCAGGATATGTAATTTTCTCAGGCCTCTTTTTTATCCTCAGCAGTATCTGTTTCCCCTGCTGGTTTTCAATCCTTCCTTCAGATATATCCAACGCAAAAATTTTCTTCACTGGTTCCATAAAAACGATATCTTTACGCTTAACGGTATGTCCGTTGTATTTTAGAAAAATATGTATTTCAGAGATATCCGGGGAGGTGGAAAAGGTAATTTCCCTAAACCTGTAAGATTCAAGATTTATTGCTTCTGTCTGTGAGGAAAGTCTTTCCCCACTGCGGTTAAATATCTCGCGGGATAATGAAAGATTGACAGATTTCTCTGTGTAGTTTCTCACCCAGCAGGTAATATCTGCTTCTTCTCTTTCGTCATAAACCATCTTATCACTCACTACCCCCATATTCACACTGAACCTCTCTGTTTTTATAGTATCCGTTTCTATCTTCACCGGTATAGTTGTTCTTTTTGTTTCTTTTCTGTCTGTCCACCTAGCAGTCAGAGTGATGTTATACTTCCTGTCTGCTACAAACGTATGTTCAGGTTCTTTCTTGTCGCTGTATGTCCCATCACCAAAGTTCCAGTGGTATTCAATCTTTCCTCTCTCAGTTAAAGATGTCTTGTTTATAAATTTCAGGGTAGCAAATTCTCCTTCTATACCTGCAAACTGGATTTTTCTTACAGG
>CAYOYL010000097.1:0-10890 GCA_964408175.1 uncultured bacterium | reverse complement strand
ACTGCGGCGACCGCATTCCGGAGGTTTAGTTCTCTGGTATAGTCTTTAATTCTGGTATGCCCTGTTTCAATGAAAAGGTCACCTGCGGGCTGGTACGGATTAACCCTGTTGGGTTTACCGCTGACTCCCCCCATCCCCCCAAGTTTTTCATTCGCAAGGCTTCCAGCCTGATAGACCTGCTCCTGAAAAAACAGTTTTCTGATTTCAGGCAGGTATTGAAACTTTTTGTCAATCTCTCTGTCCCTGTGCTTTCCCCTCCACAGCAGTTCATGGTTAAGGGTAATACGCTCCACAGGGAAGGTGCCCATCACCATCCCAGCAAGCGTCCCGTTGCCTATGGGCAAACCTTCCTTCCAGTCCGCCGCGGGTGTTCTGTACCACAGGATGTCCATAATTCTCCTTTCTATCAGTCTCCTGTAATTGCAGAAGGGTTACCATTCATTCTTTGATGGACATCCTTTCTTCTTCAACCTCCTGGAACCATCTGTCAGTCTCCCTTTCCATCCTTTCAACAATTTCAGGGTGGCCTGAGGCAAGGTCTTCTTTTTCAAAGGGGTCATGTTCTATGTTGAAAAGCTGCGGCGGGTTTTCCCCTTCTATCTTGAATTCCGGAAGGGGGTCGTGCAGGATATCCGTGAACCTTTCCGGATGATACGTATATTCCCTGTCTATCTCTCCGAACCTGCGGGGAAACTCCATTGTTGCAGGTATGGGGGGCCTTAATAACTTCCACCTGCCGTCTCTCATTGCGATGTTTGATGTCCTCACGGGATAGAGCCTGTTCCACTGCCAGAACCGTTTTCCATATGCGACCTTTTCTCCCTTCAGGACAGGGAGAATGTTCTTGCCGTCAAGTTCTTTCAGCCCAGAAGGGATTTTGATACCGCAGATATCAAGAATTGTGGGGAACCAGTCAGTAAAGTGTGCCATCTCGTCTATAATTCTGCCTTTTTCAAGGAGTTCGGGATACCTGATGACCATCGGGACCCTTATCCCGCCCTCATAAACATTCCCCTTGCTTCCTCTGAACTGGTGGTTATACCGTACAATGGACATATCTCCTTCGCCGCCGAACTGCGGTCCATTGTCGCTTGTAAAAAAGATGCTCGTGTTGTCCTCCAGCCCGAGTCTTTTTAACTCGTCAAGCAGTTTACCCACGCCGGTGTCCATCCTTTTTATCATCCCGTATAGATAGCACACGCCTTTTGTGAACCTGTTTTTTCCAAGAAACATATTAAGTTCTTCTTGAGGTACCTGTAAAGGAGTGTGAGGTGCATTGTATGTAAGATGGAGGAAGAAGGGTTCGTTTTTGTGCCTGCGGACAAATCCTATTGCTTCATCCGTGAAAACATCCGTCAGGTATCTGCCGTCCTGCTTCACAAGGTTTTTATTGTAGTAAAGATGCCAGTCATAGTAGTCCTGCCATCCTCCCCTGAATCCTACGAACTCATCAAATCCCCTCTTGTTGGGGTGGTACCGAGGGTCAATCGCCCCGAGATGCCATTTCCCTACGATGCCTGTTGCATATCCGTTGTTTTTCAGAACATTGGCTATTGTTGTCTCACTGAGGGCAAGACGGTCAAGCCCGTTCATGTCAAGGGTGTCTATTGAGCCTGTCCTGTGAGGATACCTGCCTGTCATAAGGGCTGCCCTTGCAGGATTACAGACAGGTGAAGCGGAGTAGTGCTGTGTGAAACAGACCCCGTTTTTTATGAGTGTATCAAGAGAGGGCGTATCGGATAAGTTGTTATTAAAATAACTGAAATCCCCATAGCCCATATCGTCCGCAAGTATAAAGACTACATTCGGCTTTTTCATTTGTACGTTCCCCCTTATTGCAGCGGTTCTATTTCAATAGCAGGACCGTCCATCTCAAGCGCTACTATGGTATCAAGGTTGTCACTGCCGGTGGAAGAGAGTGAAAGATTAGTTCTGTTGCTGTTTTGTTTGACCTTCACCTCGCCGCCGGTTAAAACTGTACTGTTGATAATCCTGAACGGAACTGCAGGCAGTGTGAGCGAATCCTCCTTCCAGTTCATAAGGTGAAGATAGATGGTGTTGCCTTTGCGTGTGGATACCCCGTATTCCCCCGGCTGAAAAGGACCGCCGCGCGTGCCGTAGATGCTTACTCCGTATCTTGCCAGCCACCCTCCCATTTCCTTCAGTCTTTCTACCTGGCGCGGCTCAATTTCACCTGTCGGCATGGGGCCCACATTGAACAGCAGATTGCCGTCGCCGCCGGCGGTCTGCACCAGTGTCTGTATGCACTGCTTCAACGACTTCATCTCATCATCCGGTTTCCATGCCCACTGCCGGCAGATTGTCATACAGGTCTCCCACGGACGCATCATGTTGAAACCACCTATCTTTTGTTCCGGCGTGTCATAGTCGCCCGGGGCACCGCTGCGGTTGTTGAAGAGGATATCCGGTTGCAGTCTGCGGAGCAGGTCAATAATGCTCTGGCCGCGTCTTTCATCAAAGTGCTGGGGCATATCAAACCAGAGTGTAGAGAGCGGCCCGTAGTCTTTGATTAACTCGGTGGTCTGTGCCTTCATATATTCTGTGTACCTTTCAATATCAGCATCCGGGTTGGGGACATCTCCTTTTGCACCTCCTCCTGGAAAGTTCGGATGGTGCCAGTCGCAGGTTGAGTAGTAGGTGCCGAATGCAGTGGACTCCTTCTTACACGCTGCTGCGAGTTCAGCCACCACGTCGCGGTGAAACGGGCTCTGCATAATGTTATAGTCAGTCTGCTTCGTGTCCCACATGCAGAAACCGTCATGGTGTTTCGTTGTGAAGACCATATATTTCATACCTGCCTCTTTCGCCACATTCACCCACTCTCCGGCGCTGAATCTAACCGGGTTGAACTGTTTGTAGAGGTTGTCATACTCTTCTATCGGAATCTGTGTCCCCCGCGACCATCCTATCTCTGTTCCCTTCAGGCTTACCGGGCCCCAGTGGATGAACATCCCGAAACGCATATCCCTCCATGCCTCAATAACTTCTGGTTTTGCTTGTGTAGACATTTTCTCTCCTCCTTTTTTAGTATTTATCCTTTGCCGTCAGGGGGCTGGGAACGCCCCGCGGCTTGCCGTCCAGTTCCATCTTCAATACCGTAAATAAAAGGTCCGGCGGTTTTTCCGGAAGTCCTGTGATGAATACACGGTTGCCATCCTGTCTGTAGTCAATCTTTTCCCCTGTACTTAAAATTGTAACTGATTTGATGCGGTTACCGAGACCTGCGACCGTGGTTTCCGGTCCGTGGTAGTGGTGAAGAGGGATATACGCAATATTTCCCTTAGATGTGGAGAGTTTCATATCTGCGTAGTCAAATGGATGCGACTCTGTCCCATAAACCGCTTCGCCGTTTCTCTTCAGCCACTCGCCTACGACCTGCAGAATCTCCATCGCCTCTTGCTGTATCGTGCCGTCAAAGCGGGGTCCCACATTGAGCAGCAGGTTGCCGCCGTTATGGGCGCATGTCAGAAGGGTCCTGACTACCTCCACAGGCGTTTTCCAGTTTCTGTCTCCGTAGTTATATCCCCAACTCTGGTTCATCGTCATGCAACTTTCCCATAACCTGCCCGGGTCTGCAATGGTATACTGTTCTGCTGACCTGACATCTTCCTCCAGCCCGCATCGGTCACTTATAAGGATATCAGGCTGAAGTCTCCTTATCTCTTTGTTTATTTCTCTGCATCCCCATGTTTCAGGGGGCGGGCATCCATCATAAAAGAGGTAGTCTATCTTCCCGTAGTTGCTCATCAGTTCTGCCAGTTGCTTGTGTGCAGTATCCACAAACCGTTTCCACCCGGAAGGGTCTTTCTTCGGGCCTGCCAGAAAACCATTGTCCCCCCAGTCAGCAACAGAATAGTACAGTCCAACCCGCAGGTTGTGTCTGCGGCATGCCTCAACGTATTCTTTTACCAGGTCCCTGCCGCATGTCCTTACAGAGTTGAAGTCCGATGCTTTTGTGTCAAAGAGAGCGAACCCTTCATGATGCCTTGTCGTGAGGCACATATAACGCATACCTGAATCACGTGCAGTCTCTGCCCACCGATTCATATCAAGGGTTTCCGGGCTGAACCTTTCTGCCAGTTTTCTGTATTCTGTAAAAGGTATTCGTTCATAGCACATTACCCACTCGTGCCTGCCCAGCAGGGAATAGAGTCCGTAGTGTATAAACATCCCGTACCGCGCCTGTCTGAACCATGCAGATTTTGTGTTTTTGTCCATTCTATTTGTCCTCCAACGGTTCTTTATAGAATAGAATTATGAACCAAAGATGCAGAAAAGTCAATTTGTTCGGATAGCCTCATTAAAAGTCTATACGAAAATATTCACCTCTAAAGGATAAAATGGGAGAGGAGTTAAATCTGAAAATGAGGCAACGGGTTTTTGCCAAATATTCTTGACCGTTTTCACCGTTGTGTGATAACCTCTCAGGCAATTTCAGGTATATAATGAATATGGACAAGAACAGATATAAGATAAACTGGAAGAGAAACTGGGATGAAAAGGTTGGTCTGTGGTCCCAGCAGGGCGGACATACCCGTCCTGTTGCACACCTGAAATACGTGCATTCTTCTGTTGTGGCTGCAAACCGTTTATTGCTCGCTGCACAGACCGGACAGTTTGGAAATATTGACGTGGACCGCATTCTCCGCAGGCTGCGTCAGATGCAGACCAGAAAGGGTGAACTCCATGGATGTTTACGCTGGTACTGGCAGGAAAAACATCCTGTAGATACAAATGCTGCCTTCTTTGTGGGGCTGCCTATGATTGTAGTCTGGCAGGTCTACCGCTCAGGCCTGTCAAAGAAACAACAGGAAATTCTTTTGAGCATTTTGAAAGACCTTTACATATGGTTTATGTACGCGTCCTCCACACGCTCATGGTTCTATCCCAACAAGTCTCTCGGCGATGTCGTCTGTGCCTGGCTGCTCTATGAGATATGCAGTAAGGATGACAGAAAACTGAGGGAGGATGCAAAGAGGTTGTCCAGTCTGATGCTGGAGGCTGCTGACTACTGGCTAAAAAATGGCTGGGGCTGGGGGGAACATCTCAGCGACGGCTACAGCAGGGTCTGTCTTAATGAACTTTCAGTACTTTTGTTACTGAGTGAGAATCTTCCGGAGAAGGTAAGGAATGAGTTTAAAAAACTCTTTTCTGATATGCTTGCCGTAGAGGATGCATACGACGGCGGTCCACGGGTGCCTGCACTCCGTTCCTACTCCTTTTTGTCCTGTGCCGAACACAAAAACTTCCGCGATACAGTAGCTCCCCTGCCTGCCAGGATAGATATTGCAAACATACAGTCAATGGGGCACACCCTCTATCATCTGAACTGGCACAGGTTGTCACCGCCGAGGAAGATGGTGAAAGAAGACCTGAAGATTGACTGCTTTGACGGTGCTGTCGCGCGTGCCCATATTGAGAAAGACATCCGTGCAGGCTCGGTGTCGCACTTTCCACTTATGTCCAGTATTGAACACTTCACGCATGGTCTTGCCTGGCAGAGCATGCCGGTAGCCCTGTCACGCCCCGGCAAGACATGGATGTTTCTGCAGTGGGAGACAAAGGAGTCCGGCAGGCTCCGCTGCCACCCTGCGGAAGTTATGAAAACCGCCCGTGACAACGCGCTGTCAAAAGCAGTTCATCCTCCGATAGTAGGACAGACATGGTCTTTACAGCAGGGCGGGGCGGTTATAACGCTGAGGATAATGCCGCAGATATCAACCTCATGGAGTTACCTCACAGACCGCCTGCGGGTTATAGGAGAAACCGGGGATATACAGATATTTCCCGTTGATGGCATATGGAGCCAGATGTTGTTGCACTGGGGTAAACGTGAATTAAGCATACACTGCATACCTCTGATATTCAACGGTAGCGAAATCCTTGCAGGACCGGTCCTAAAAAGAGGCAAAAAAGCGACGGACTGGGACATAACATATCCCAAAAAACTGCTTCAGGGCAAAAGACTGATTGTTACCCTGTGGGCACTTTATCTGGGAGGTAAGGTTGACTCTGCCCCGGAGATATCTCTCCAGCAGGCAGAGCCTGTTGTCCCGCGCGCTCTTGAAGAAAGAAGGTGGCAGGTCATCTGGAACTGGCCCGGGAAAAAGTGGAGGATTATGATAGACCCCCTCTCAAAACTCCCCTTGGAGGAGATAGAAGTTTAAGGAATATCTCCCTCTTTAGATGCCGAGTAGTTTTCTTGCCGACTCCACAATTCCGTCAGAATACGGCAGGCTGCTCACCAGACCGCCATTGTTCTTAACAACCTCTTTTACTTCAGGGTGGGCATTAGATGGGACCACCTGGAAAGAGGCAACCTTTTTATCAAGTATAGGCAGGTCGTTTATTCCGTCACAGGCAACCATCGTATGCCCCGGGGAGATTCTCAATTCCTTCTGTAACCTTTTTAGTGCAAGCCCTTTTGACATATAATACGGGAAAATCTGGCAGGTCTTTCCATCAGGCAAAAAAAGGAGGTATGTCTTCTCTTTGATAGTCCTGTTGGAACTGAGGGTCTTCGTAATCTCTTTTCTGCTGGTTTCGTATTCAACAGAAAATATATAGTCAAAGTACTCAATAAAAGAGTTTATCCCTTTGAGTTCAGACAGGAATCTTCTTATTGGTGAGGCATAGTCCCTGTCAAATTCTGCTTTCATTGAGAGCATTTCATTGTCCCACTCCGCATCCAGATACAGCCGGCTGTCAAGGTAGATACCGCAGTTCATCGCGGTTCTCCCGATGGCTCTGACAGGCCTGCTCTTCAATCTGCTCCTTTTGAAGACCGCCTCCTGAGAATAAGGATGCCATGTGGTGCAGGTTGCCCATAAGATACCGCGGGAATGGAGTTCATCAAGAAATGCGGAAAGACCGTCGGGGAACCTGTCGTATGGCTCATAGCCTCCAAGTGCTGTCCCGTCAAAGTCTATAACAAACAGTTTTATATTTTTTTTCATAACATCTTCTCCCTATTATTATAATAACACATTAGAGGTAAATGTTTGTAAATTGGGTATCTTTTTTCTGGCAGGGACACCAGTTAATGCCTGAGAATTCTGCTGTATCCCCTCAGTGTGCGAAAGGTATCTCCTTGTGTGGTGCGAGGTTGCCTTACCGTCATCACAGTGATGGGGCCCATACAAGGGCATGTATCCTCGGATAGGGCTTAACCCACTCCGCATGTCCATCCACAAATGCTATGTTGAATCCTCCCATGTGCCTCGGAGCCATGGCATACGAAAAAGAAGGGTCCATGTATGCAGAGTCCCAGACGCCGTAGTTCGCTGGTTCAAACCCGTTGTTGTTAGAGAGAATAGCATTCTCCCCGGCATCAAACCACATCGGCATGGTGGAGGGTTTCCTTACGCGGTTCATTCTTCTTATCGGGTATGCCCATGTAGATGAACTTCCGGTTCTCTGTCCTAACCTGATGGTATAAACCAGGTGCGGACAAGTATTGTTGAAATAGTGCGAGTTGGTCGGGTTTGTCCTGTAGTTGTGCTGGCTCGGGCATTGATGTACTCCGCCAATCTTGAACTTCTCAATACCGAGGTACGGTTTTATCTGGTACAAAGGTCTGGCGCGCCAGGGACTCCACACGTGCGGCATATACCCTTTGTTATCATTTGCATACAACATCGTTGCCAGAGCAAGTTGTTTCAGGTTATTCAAGCAGACAGCGGCTCTCGCTTTCTCACGTGCCTGACTGAGTGCAGGAAGCAGCATTGCTGCAAGTATTGCTATTATCGCCACCACCACCAGAAGTTCTATAAGCGTGAAACCAGAAATTCTGAGCCTTTTTGTGCCCATTTTTGCCTCCTTGTTGTCTTACCACATTATAGCATTTTAAAACGGGCCTGTCAATCTGCTGTCATTGCAAAGTGAATTTTTTACAAATTGGCTTCTTCCCATTCCCATGATTTTAAAGTACCTTCTTATCTGGCAATTTATAAGATTTTCACGTGGCAGGAACAACAAATTTGACAAAATTTTTGTCTGTGTTATAATATAGGGTATAATATATACAATCCGTACAGGTTAACCATGAAAACGACCCAGAAGGAGATAGCAAAAAGGACAGGGGTCTCCCAGTGTACCGTCTCCCATGTCCTGAGAGGCATAAATAATAACAACGTCCGCAGAGAGACGGTGGAAAAGATTTTGTTTGTGGCAGGGGATATGGGATATAAGAAGAGGTTTGTACCTGCTGAAGGTTCAACAAAGAACATAGGATACCTTATCCCTCAAAAAAGTATACAGGGTTTTATAACAGACCCTTACTATGCACGCTTCGTTTCGGGGCTGACCGATTATTCCAGAGACCACAACTATAGCCTCGGCATATACAATGACTATGCCCACCTGATGCAGGCGGTACTCAACAGCAAGATTGAAGGACTTGTCGTTGAATCTCAACTCTCTGCGGAGGAGACAAAAACAATTGCAAAACACATACCAGTGGTTCTTCTGAACTGGAATGACCCTGCAGTTGATGTTGATTCCGTGGTGCCGAACAATGCCGGTGGTATAGAAAAAGCCGTAATGAGGCTTTTTGCCCTCGGACACAGAAACATCGCCTTCTTCAGCATGAGGCCGTTTAGCATCAATGCAGAGGAAAGACTGAAGGGTTACTACGATGGACTGAAGGGGTGCGGATTAGAGGCAGTACCTGAATATGTCCATCTCCCTGAGGCTAAAAGAAGAGGTATGAAAGAGATAGAAGAATACGCAATGCAGGCTCTGAGGTTCTGGAGAGGGTTGGGAGATAAGCCTACTGCACTGGTCACCGCGGGAGATGGATATGCGTTGTCGTTTATCCGGGTGGCTCATAAGTCCGGCATACGCATACCTGAAGAGTTTTCAATCACAGGTTTTGATAACAGGGTATCCTGTCTGTATTCATCCCCTTCTTTAACTTCCATAGAACAGCCGATGGAAGAGATGGCAGAGAAGGCGATGACGCTGCTGCATGAGAGGATAAAAAAACCCTACAAACCCATAGAAAACGTTGTCATTAACGTTGAGTTGATAGAAAGGGAATCCATTTGCGAGAACAGGAGAAAATTATAGCCCCTTGCCGCATACCACCTCCACAGGCAGGAGGGAAAAGGTATATCAAAACAAGGGGAGAGGAGGAAAATGGACAGAAGGAGACGTAGTAGAGTGTCAGGGTTTACCCTGATAGAGCTGCTGGTGGTGGTTGCCATCATAGCGATACTTGCAGCAATGTTGCTGCCGGCTCTGTCAATGGCAAGGGAGAGGGCAAGGACGGCTGTGTGTATGAACAATATGAAACAGTTAATACTTGCGTGGCATATGTACTTGGATGACTATAAGGAGATACTGCCTCCTGTTAACGACGCTGTCTACAGGTTTTCCGGGAAGTTATATGGTAGTGAATCGGGGCCCTGTAACTACTGGTGGCCCTTTATGATGAGGGACCACCTTAATATGCCTGAACTTCAGCCCGGATACTGGGCAACCATTCCGGTCAGGTATCAGAAGGGCATCTTAAGGTGTCCGTCCAATAGAACCGCTGGAGGACGTTTAGTTAATCAACTGGAGACACACTATGGGATACCCAACGTGATAGTAGGTGGAAGGAACTATGGTGACGTTATGCCTTATATGAAGTTCAGTGAGATAAGGTATCCCTCTGACCAGATTGTATTTGTAGATGCTGAAGGATTAAACTCAGGTTATGGTGGCAATGCAGCCCCGTGGAATAACATGTATGGATACAATGGGATTGCACTCAGACACAATGGTGGCAGGTTTTCCAATGTTGCTTTTGCAGATGGAAGGGTAGAGACGAGAAGTTTTGAAAGTCTTTATGTGCCGGGGGCCTGGTATTATGGTAAACTCTGGGGAAGACCTAACTATTGATAACTGCAGGGACAAGGAGGAAAGATGAGAAGACTATTTGGGATGTTTTTTCTTGTGCTTTTTTTTGCCGGTTTTTGTTATTCGTCTCCACTGACAATAAGACCTTCTGAAAGAAAGGGGGCAGTCACAGTAGACGGAAAGATAGAGGAAGAAGACTGGAAAGCAGCAGAGGCATTCAGTGGATTCAGTCACCTGACAAGGAGAGAAGACCAAAAACAAAAGCCGGATGTAGAGACAGACTTCAGGATACTGAGGGACAAGGATGCGGTATACATAGGCATCCGATGTCAGGAGCCGCTTATGGACAAACTGAAGGATGCACCGCTTCCGAGGGACTCCTCGTTCTACGAAAGGGACTCAGTTGAGATATTTATAGATGTTGAAGGGAAGGGTGTCAACTATTACCAGTTTGCAGTAACGGTATCCAACAGTCAGTTTGACAGCTACTTTATAGAGGGAGGGAATACGACAGGAGGTTACTACAGCAGTATATGGGAGTCCGCAGTCTATAAAGGAAAGGACTTTTATACCATAGAGGTCAAGATACCCTTCTCCTGTTTTTTCAAGACACCCTCTGAGAGCTTTTCTGATACGTGGGGTTTCAACGTAACGAGAGAGAGGCTTGCGAAACCAGAGTTGTTAACCTGGTCCGCCCTCGGCAGAGGATTCCACGAACCTAAGAGTTTCAACAGGGCTGCTGGTATGCCTGTCAAGGGGAGTCTCTACGACATAGAGTTGGCCGGTGCAAATGCCTTTATTACGGATAAGTCTGGAGATAGGTATAAAGGGAACCTTGAGGTAAGTCTGGTAGCAACAGGTTCTGAGGGTGAAAGGCTGATATCCGTATATGAAGAGGACAGGTTGATAGGAAACAAGAAGGTGGTCTTGCAGGGGGGTAAAAACAGTATAAGGCTGGAGGACCTCAGTTTTGAAAGACTGGGCAAGAAACTTTTGAGGGTTGTGGTCTCAGAGGGAGACAGGGTT
>CAYOYL010000096.1:0-2301 GCA_964408175.1 uncultured bacterium | reverse complement strand
TTAAGAGACGGGATTCTCGGCAGGTTTATCTCTTTTATAACCGTAATTAACGCAGGCAGTTCAGTTTTAATCTCTTCATAGTGGTCCTCCATCATACGGACACACTCCATACTGTCTGCTGATATATCCTTTATTTTACTGACATAGGTAACGTAAGGTATTGAGAGGCTATTGGCAAGCCCGGCACCAACCTGCCCTGTACTCCCATCAAGGGTCTCCCTCCCGCATATGATGAGGTCAAATCTTCCAAACTTCTTTATACCACGACTGAGGGTATAGGAGGTTGCAAGTGTATCACTGCCGGCAAACTGCCTGTCGCTCAGAAGGATAGCATTGTCAACACCCATAGATACAGCTTCTCTCAGGGCCTTTTCCGCCTGAGGAGGCCCCATAGAAATTACGGTAACTGTTCCACCAAACCTCTCCTTGCACCGCACAGCCTCTTCCACCGCATAGGTATCATAGGGATTGACTATACTCTCCACCCCTTCCCTGACAATCCTTTTAGTCTCAGGGTCTATCTTCACCTCAAATGTACCGGGGACCTGTTTGATACACACTATGATATCCATATACCTCCTTTTTCTGATTCACCCAGGGGTAAATATCTATGATTTTTTGATAATAATTATACCATACTCTCTCCGGATAACTAAATTCACAGTCTCCCCGGAACGAAAAGACCCGTAAACCTTAATTGTACCAATAATTCTGGTCTTAAGATTTTGGCTCATCACCGCTGTTCAGAGTATATAAACCGCGGTTTCCGAACCAATTTAGCACTGACGTCTTTCCGTTAACGGTGAACCTGTCAGGTCTGTCTGAACTGTACACAGTGATGGAATCCACCTTCAGATTCTGCGGCAGGGTCAGGGCAAGAGCATCTCTTTCGTATACTGCCTTAAAAGTATATATACGGTATTCGCCAGTCTCGTATGCAAATGAAATACCATCGTCGTCATAGAGTCTGAACTCCGCAGTACCGCCCGGATTTATGAATATCTTTAGAGAAAATCCTTCAGAGGACGGCTGTTCAGTATACTGACGTAACGGGCCCACCGGCAGGATTGAATTTTCACGAAGAAAGAGTCCACCGCCACGTCGCTCCGGCGGAGAATAGCGGAACTCCTTCCCCCCTTCATATATCCTGCCTGTCCAGTAGTCAAGCCACTGCCCCTTCGGAAGATATATATCCTCAGTAAAGGCAGTCACCAGAAGTTCTCCGCCAAGAAAATATTCATGCAGGTTGTTTGCACACTTTGGGTCCTCAGGAAACTCCAGTACCAACGGTCTCATCATAGGAGTTCCTGTGGTATGAGCCTGATACGCATAGGTATAGAGGTAGGGAACCAGACGACTGCGCAGATGTGCATAATCTCTAATGACAGATAAGATATCATCCCCCTGCAGCCATGGATGGCGGAAGTAGTTCCATGAGTTAATCTGAGCCCATGGCATAAGAAAGCCGTAATGTATACCCTCTTTCGTTGTCACCTCCATATCGCAGGTAACCAGAGAGTGTCCGGACAGTGACAGATTCAGACAGGCAACGAGTGTCTTCGGTCCTCCGCCGGTATCTCCAGTCCAGGTGCCGGTATATCTTTGAAGACCTGCCCAGCCGGAGGGAGTGAAACAGCAGGGACGTCTGCCCGTATACTCCTTAAACCCTTCATACATCTGGCGGCTGTAAAGCAGTGAGTACAGGTTGTGCATCTCCTCGTCTGTCATCCCGTTGCCATAGAGCCTGTCGGGATGCTCGCAAACCTGAAGGGCACCATCCTGCTTGAAAAAATCAACGCCCTGGTCAATAAACTTTTTCAGGTGCTCAAACCATGGCTGTTCAGGTCTCGTGATATTATCAAGGCGCACAGGTTCGGTAAAATGTTTATCTTTTTCCACGTCATTCTGTGAGAGAATTGAACGGGCTGCTTCTTTTTTTATTGTACGGTTCAGTCTCCTCTCCTCCTCATAACTCAGGTCATAGTCATTGCATAGCCAGAGTTCCATCTTATATCCCATCCGCTTGAGTGCTGAAATGAAGGTATGCGGTCCATTGGGAGCATAGGAAGGGATGGGAAACCTCTGCGGGTCCCATCTCTTTTCAATGGAATAGTCGTAGTTTTTCTCCATCCAGCCCGGTTCCAGTCCAATCACGTCGCAGGGCAGTCCCCTGTCCCTGAAGTTGCGGGCATCAGACATCACCTCAAAGTCGTTTGCCTGCATCCTGCATATAAACCATAGTCCGAATGACCATCTGGGAGGCAGGTCAGGCCGTCCTGTTATCTGCGTATAGAGGTTCAG
>CAYOYL010000095.1:0-8313 GCA_964408175.1 uncultured bacterium | reverse complement strand
CTCGCAACGACAAAAAGCGTCGGATTGCTTGCGCCTCATACGGCCCCGCAATGACGTGGTTGACTGAGGACTTACAATACAACTATTTATCCTATACCTTTTTACAGGGTTTAGCAAGTTTTTTTTATTTAACTTTGTTGATTCTGTAGGTAAAATATGAGATGAAGAGGTATAGAATGTCTTACATATCTGATGGGATGCTGGGAAATCTCGCAAGATGGCTCAGACTGTTGGGTTACGATACCCTTTATTTCAATACACACAACAAAGAAGATATGTTAAGAACTGCCAGAAAAGAAAACAGGGTTGTTTTAACCAGAGATAGAAGATTGTCTCAGGACAATCCTGACATCGTGGTTTTTATTGATAGTGAAGGTACTTTGGAACAACTGGCAGAGGCAAAAAATAAACTATCTCTTATCATAAACCCTGAACTCTTCTTTACAAGATGTTCAGTATGTAATCTTTTACTTGAAGAGAAAGAAAAAAAAGATGTAATAGGCCTCGTCCCTGAGTATGTATATAACCACAAGGATAGGTTCAGGCAGTGCCCAGGGTGCAAAAGGGTATACTGGGACGGCGACCACTGTCAGGAGATAAGAGAGGTCTTCAGTAAGATTCAGTCCTTTATCTAACGACGGCTTGTCCCACCTAACATACCTCCAAGCACTCCCCTGATTATCTTACGGCCTATCTCATTACCCACAGTTCGGGCGGTTTGTTTTGCCAGTGCCTCCACCATCCCCTGTCTGCGTCTGGTGCCCCAGAGGAGGTCACCGAGCATTCCCCGTTCAGAAGATTTTTTAACATCTGCCTGACTTGGAGTTTGTTCAACAGATTTCTTTTCCAGTGCCCGACGGCTGAGAATCTCATAGGCAGAATCTCTGTTCACAGGAGAATCATATTTACCACCTATAGGACTGCGTGAACGCACAATGTTACGTTCTTCCTGCGTAATGGCTCCCATCCTGCAGCGTGGAGGACAAACCAGGGTATGTTCCACAGGCATAGGAATACCCTTATCCTGCAGAGTGGAGACAAGTGCCTCTCCAACGCCGAGTTGTGATATCACCTCCGCAACATTAAGTTCTGGATTTGAGGCGAAGGTTTCCGCTGCAGTCTTCACAGCCTTCAGGTCTCGGGGCGTATAGGCTCTGAGTGCATGCTGGATGCGGTTTCCCATCTGACCAAGTATCTCATCAGGTACATCATCAGGGAACTGGGAACAGAAATACACACCAACACCCTTGGAACGTATAATCCTTACAACCTGCTCTACACGCTGACGCAGCATAGGCGGTGCATCATCAAACAACAGGTGTGCCTCATCAAAAAAGAATACCTGTCTGGGTTTCTCAAGGTCGCCTACCTCAGGCAGGTTTTCAAACAACTCCGACAGCAGCCAGAGTAGAAAACTGGAATATAACTTCGGTTTCAAAATAAGTTGGTCTGCAGCAAGAATATTTATTATGCCGCGTCCGTTCAGGTCTGTACGCAACAAATCGCTAATCTCCAGTGCCGGCTCTCCAAAAAAAGATGTGCCACCCTCACGCTCAAGAGACAACAAAGAACGCTGTATTACTGCAACCGGCTGAGTGCTTACAAGTCCGTACTGTTTTGAAACCTCTTCACGGTTGTCTGCTATAAAAGTAAGCAGAGAACGTAAATCATCTATATCAAGCAATAAGAGTCCCTGGTCATCCGCCAGTTTAAAGGCTATCTCCAACATCCCTATCTGCGTTTCATTAAGTTCAAGCATCCTCCCGAGAAGTACAGGCCCTATCTCACTTATGGTTGTACGTACAGGATGACCTGCCTTACCGTAGATGTCCCAGAACAAAACAGGATTCGCTTCACTGGAATAGTTTTCAATACCAATCTCTGCAACACGCCTTTGAATCTTTTCGTTCATAGCACCAGGCATAGAAAGTCCTGCGACATCACCTTTTACGTCCGCTATGAACACCGGTACCCCCATTCGCGAAAACCCCTCTGCAAGAACCATAAGCGAGACGGTCTTCCCTGTACCTGTGGCTCCGGATATCAAACCATGACGATTACCGTACCTTGAAAGAAGAGATACTGACTGCTTTCCCTTACCTATAAGAATCCTATCCATAAACCACCCCCTCATCTTAAGAGAATATAACAACTATCCTGAGGAATTTATAACCAACGAGATTTTTCATGAGGTGCTATAACCCTGTGAGGAGTCCCCTTGCGCGGTCTAACCATCATACTTTCTACAATATTACGCCACTTTAGATAATGTTCCGTTTTTTTATGTTCTGTAGCGGCTTCTTCCGACTCATACGCCTCATAAAGGGTAAAACGTAAAGGGTCTTCAATACTCTGCAGAACATCAAACCTGAGGTTCCCCGGTTCCTCAATAGATGCCCTGTGGTTCTTAATTGTAGCATCTATAAATTCCTCAAGTCTCTCCTTTTTAATATGTATTTCAACAATAGTAACTATCATTTCGCCTTTTCCGTTTTAATAATAATTCTTTTAAGTATCACAGGCTCTGAAGGTCTATCCCTGTTATCCCTCTTCACCTTTGTTATTGCATCTACCACTCCCTGACCTTCGGTTACCTGTCCGAATATGGTATGTCTGTTGTTAAGCCATGGCGTAGATTCAACCGTAATAAAAAACTGTGACCCGTTTGTATCAGGCCCGCTGTTAGCCATAGCCAAACGCCCCGGTCTGTCAAACTTAAGTTTCGTGGAAAATTCATCTTCAAAAGAATAGCCCGGTCCTCCGATGCCCATACCGAGAGGGTCACCACCCTGAATCATAAAGCCTGGGATGACGCGATGAAAAACAGTATCCGTATAAAGAGGCTTTTTTGTTTTCTCTCCGGTTTTCGGCTCCACCCATTCTTTCGTCCCTTCAGCGAGTCCAATAAAGTTATCTACAGTTTTTGGTGCCCACTGAGGATATAAGAGACAGGTAATATTACCCTTGCTTGTCTCAAAGACAGCATAAACCTCTTCACCTTCGCATTCTAACCCTCCAATAAACATCAGAGACATTACAATAACCGTCAGATAAGAAATTTTAAACATCTTCCCTCCTATAGCAATTTGTTTTTAATATGTAACTCTATTATATCAAACTTTTGCGACAAGACAAAAATTTTGACTGGAGAGTTTTTTATCGGATGTGATAAAATATCCAGTGTGTGAGAATAACACTATGACGCAATGGCAAAGTATGTTAATGAACAATGGAGGAAAATTCTGATGGACTCCCGAAAACGTATAAATCTATCTCTAAATCACAAAGAACCGGACCGTGTCCCGGTAGATTTTGGCGGAAGTGCAACGACAGGTATACAAGTCAGTATGGTTTATCAGTTACGTCAGGCTTTTGGTCTTGACAAGCCAGGAACACCTGTAAAGGTTATAGAACCATACCAGATGCTCGGCGAAATAAAGCCTGACCTTATGGATGTTCTGGGTATTGATGTCGTTGGTCTGGGAAGCAGAGAAACACTATTCGGGTTCAAGAACGAAGGGTGGAAGACCTGGACTACATTTGACGGCACGCCGGTTCTGGTACCCGAAGGTTTTAACACAATACCAGAACCCAGCGGGGACATACTGATGTACCCGAAAGGAGACAGGTCAGTCCCTGCCAGCGGACGCATGCCGAAAGGAGGATGGTACTTTGACGCTATTGTCCGTCAGGAACCGATAGATGAAGAGAAATTAAATGTTGCAGATAATACAGAAGAATTCACCACTGTATCAGAAGAAGACTTACTCTATTACAAAGATGAAGCAGAAAGACTCTATTCAGAGACTGACAGGGCGATTCTTGCCAGTTTCGGAGGCACAGGTTTCGGAGACATAGCTCTGGTACCGGCACCATGGCTTAAAAATCCAAAGGGCATCCGCGACATAGAGGAATGGTATGTCAGTACAATATCCCGCCAGGATTATATATACAAGGTTTTTGAACGCCAGTGTGAAATCGGTCTTGACAACCTGTCAAAAATATTCAGTGTGGTAGGCAACAAACCCTCGGTCCTTTTCGTAACAGGGACTGATTTCGGCATGCAGACAGGCTCTTTCATATCTGAAAAGACCTACCGTAACCTCTACCAGCCCTTCCATAAAGAGATAAACCTATGGGTACACAAAAATACCGAATGGAAAACGCTAATACACTCCTGCGGTTCAGTGGTAAACCTTATTGAGGGTTTCATTGAAGCAGGCTTTGACATTCTGAATCCGGTTCAGTGCTCTGCTGCAGGTATGGACCCTGAAATATTGAAAGAAAGATTTGGCGACAGGATAACCTTCTGGGGTGGGGGCGTGGATACACAACATACCCTTCCCTTCGGCTCACCAGATGAAGTAAAACGTGAGGTTAGAAAACGGATAGAAATATTTTCAAAGGGTGGAGGCTATGTCTTTAACTCCATACATAATATTCAGGCACAGATACCTATAGAGAACCTGCTGGCGATGTTTGAAGCAGTGAAAGAGTGAATCTATGAAACTCTTCACACCATCAACAAGGGGGCCAAAATGAAAAGAGTAATTTTTATACTCACCTGTCTGGTTATGCTTCTGAGATGTGCATCTGCTGGAAGTGAAACAGAATCTCAAAACTGGGTATGTCCTGACCCGAATGGCTTCAGAGGAATAGGTTGGGGACAGGGTTTAGAAAACCTGACAAATCTGAAGAGTATTGGACCTTTAGATTTTTCAAAATATGAAGATGTTTTTGATAAAATCGGGGAACACCCTGCCTTTTATTTTCTACAGAAATGGTCAGGAACAGGATATGTGAACGAAAAGGACAACCTCAATATCGGCTATGCAGATGTTAAAGAAATTCTCTACCTTTTCCGCGAAGACAGATTTTACGGTGTTGTGATAGAATCTCTTGGCAGTGTGAACAGAAATGAACTGGAAAAGGCAATAGGTGCATGGATTGGCAACCCTACAGCAAGGCTGACTATTGGAAACAATCATGTTGTTATATGGGAAAGATGCAGAATCAGGGTTGTCCTTGATTTTAACAGGACTATACTGGCAAGCAAGCGGGACATCAAACTGTATATCATCTCCAAGGATATGGAAGCACATTTCATAGGATTTTAACAAACAGGTTAAGGGTAGCACTGAATCGTCACCTTAAGACAGGCGGCTTTTCCTTTTCCATACCCTTAAACTCCAGACAGTTATAGAAAACAGCAGAGTCAAGATATCTTCCGTTTTCACTATAGATGTGATAGTCAGACATCCTTTCTATCTTTTTAAAGAGGGACTTCAGTTTATCCTCATACCTTGGACTGGTATCCACAAATATGGCGTTTTTCCCTGTGTTCTCATTTATATCCTGCCAGAAGTAGTATCCGTGTCCCAGTTTACTCATCTGGAAAATCATATACACCTCTTTCTGTCCTGGATTATAAAATTCAAGATAAGACGCAGTGGCAAAGCCCCTGCCTATAAGAAAATAATTATTTTTGTCAGGCAGGTTGTTATATATCTCCCCCAGTTTTTCACCCAATCTTACAGGATAATCATTTAAAAATGATTCAAAATCTTTTTTTGTGCTTTCATCAACTGGTAATTTTAAAAAGGAATCATGGGCATATGGAATAAGGTGAATAAAAGATGTCATTGCTATTCCAGTGATAACAGAAACAGCAAAAAATATTCTAATCCCTTTCCGATATGCAGATTTAAAAACCAGATATGGCAGACCTGCTATCAGTGTGAGATATCCAATTCCCAGCCAGTGAGGGGCAGGGACCTCTAAAAACAGGGAATACAGAATGAAAAAAATTAGTATCGGCCATGAGAAAAAAAAGAGAAAAAGCATCTTTCTGTTTTTCCTGGCATCAAAAAAAATTCTAAAAAAGCCATATATAAAAAGGATTAGAATAAATGGGGATAGGATAGCGGTTTCTGCCCCTAAGAGTTTTATAAAGTTCATGCCGTTCGGAGATAGAGTAAAAGAGGACCGTGTCCTGTAGAAAAAATTCAACAAAAAATTAGCCCACTGGTTCTGTGCGTTCCAGACTATAACAGGAGATGATACCAACAATCCAATCAGTATAAAAAGATACGGATACCTTGTCTTAAGATATCTTCTATTTTCGGTTAACGTTAGGTATAGAAACAAACTCAACGGTAAAAATAGAATCAGATATTTCGAAAGGAAGCCCAACCCCATTGATAGGCCTGCAAGATACCAGTATACAAACTGCTGTCTTATTACAGCCCTGAAAAGGAAATAAATCGATAAAAGATAAAAAAGCAGAAGAGGTGCCTCAACCCCTGAAAGAATCCCCGCTATAGAAAATCCAGGAATTACAAGTAAAAGCAACGCTGAAAAAAAACCACTTTTTTTATCCCCCTCTGAAACCTCTATTCCGAGAAGATACATAATGCAGGCGGCAACAGCCATAAAGAGTGATACAAAGAACCTGACCGCAAATTCAGTATTTCCAAAGAGTCGGGTAGATAAAAAAATCATATATGGAACCAATGGTGGAGTATCATAAAAGGATAAGGCAGGATGTCTGCTGCAAACCCAGAAATACGCTTCATCAGCCGAGAGAGGCAGGGTTGAAATAGACCAGAGTCTAAAAAAGGTGATGAAGAGAATAGTAAATAAGGTTAATACACCATAATTCACCACATGTTTTTTTTTAAGGATTTCCATAGATTCTTTTTTATACTATGAGTATTGAAACCCGGAGCCCATGGACGGACTCGAACCGTCGACCCGCGCATTACGAATGCGCTGCTCTGCCGCTGAGCTACACGGGCTATTTTATGCCATATTATATGATATTCTGTGGTATGTTGACAAATGTAAAGTCAATACACTGGCGGCATTTTATATACTGAATCCTGATATTAAGACTATTTTGAAGGGTTTAGCAATAAGCGGCAAAAGGATAACTGAACAATACAAGGAAGCGAACAAAACGCCAATACAAAGGTAAATGGAAGGATACGAGGAAATACACCGCAAAAAAAACAGTTTCGTTAACAGGTGGAAATATTAACACGGGGTATTGCTTTTGTAGTCAAACCATGCTACAATTGTAGTCAAAAGGGACTACAATGGAACTATTTCAAATATCCAAGTCTAAATTAAGAACCGCCATTTTAAATCTTTATTTCACCAATCCCGAAAGGTCTTTCTATTTGCGTGAATTGGAAAGGATTCTGGGTTTTACTGTCGGCAACATCCGCAGGGAACTGTTGAAACTTGAAAGAAGCGGATTGTTTAAATCCGAGAGGAAGGGGAATCTGGTTTATTATTCCTTAAATCCTTCATACCCGCTGTTCCATGAGATAAAGAGCATTATCAGCAAAACATCCGGTATTTCTGAAATATTGAAAGACGCCGTTTTGAAAATCAAGGGCATCAAGTGCGCTTTCATCTACGGCTCGTTTGCCAAGAACGAGGAAAGCAACACAAGCGATATAGATTTGTTCATACTGGGGAATGTGAATGAATCCGACATAATAAAATCATTAAAGCCGGTGGAGAAAAAAATCCAGAGGGAGATAAATTACACGCTTTACAGCCGCAAAGAATATGCAGGCAAGAAACTCGACAAAGACCCTTTTATAGAGGATGTCGTCAAATGTCCCAAGATATTTCTGATTGGAGATGAAAATGAGTTATGAAAAGTTATTCAACGATTTCCTGGCCAGCGGATTGATAAAACGGCTCGATGTGAATTTCCTTCAGATAGAAAAACTTATACAGCGCGCTCAAAAAGATTTAATAGTTGCTGAAAAGAACTTAACAATTGATGAGGAAGCAGCATATAACTACGCTTACCTTGCCATGTTAAGAAGCGGGCGGGCATTGCTCTTTCTGAAAGGATTCAGACCTTCCGACGGCCAGCAGCACAAAACTGTAATAGATATTGCTCAAGCCATCCTTGGCAAGAAATTCCAGTTGCTTGTTGAAAAGTTTGATAAGATGCGGAGAAAAAGAAACCAGTTCACTTACGACCCTTTTTTTCCGGTATCTCGCACCGAATCGGTTAAAGCACTGAAAACGGCAGGAGATTTTGTGAAGGTGGTTTCTGATATGATTAAAAAAGAAAGCCCGAATCAACATTTCGATTTTTAAGTTACGATTTAAGGTTCCGTCCTTAAGAGGTGATCTTCTTTTTAATGTTCAAATCCGATTTATTCAATAACGGCTGAATCAAAATAGAGCCTCCATTTCGCATTAAATTCTGAAGCCTTGGAACTCATCCTGCTGTAACTATTTTTACCCTTCACTTTCTCATGCAGTTTTTTGGTGTCTATATCCAGC
>CAYOYL010000094.1:0-10796 GCA_964408175.1 uncultured bacterium | reverse complement strand
CATTGCGAGGAATGCTTCAAATGACGAAGCAATCTACATGACAGGCTCGGAACAGGCTCCGCAATCTACATGACAGGCTCGGAACAGGCTCCGCAATCTAAATCAGATTGCCACGGCAAAATACGCCTCGCAATGACAGAGAGCGTCAGATTGCCGCACAAAAATCGCTCGCAATGACAAAAACATTGGATTGCTTCGCCCCAATACGGCTCCGCAATGACATGGTTCAGTGAGAACTTACAAAAAAACAGGGTCATCTCTTAGCCTGTTTTTTTAACAGATGGACGGCAATCTTATATGATTCTATGAAAGATGAGGGGTCTGCCTTCCCCCTGTATGCGATATCAAAACCTGTACCATGCCCGGGACTGGTTCTCACCATACCCAGTCCTGCAGTACAGTTAACAAGTCTGTTAAAATAAAAGGTCTTCAGGGGAATCATTCCCTGGTCATGGTACATCGCCGCCACCATATCCATCTCCCCGTCAAGGGCTCTTTTGAATATCGTATCAGAGGGAAAAGGCCCGATACATCTGAGCCCTTTTCCCCTGATGATTCTCATAGCAGACCCTATCACACTTTTCTCTTCACTACCCATAATGCCATTTTCTCCTGCGTGGGGATTAAGTGCGGCTATTCCCACAACAGGCTCTTTTATCCCCATACGGACAAGAAACTCATGCCCGGTGCACACCTTATCAACGATAAGAGAAACGGTAAGTGTTTTTGCCACATCTTTTAGAGGTATATGTGTGGTAACGAGAAGAATCCTCAGTTTGCCTGCCATCATTATCATAGCATATTTTTTTACACCAAGTTTTTCTGCCAGCAGTTCGGTATGCCCTGAATAAAGATGTCCTGCCTTATGCCATGCATCTTTTGAAATGGGAAGTGTCACAAGTGCATCTATAAGTCCCTGCTTCCAGAGTTTTATCGCTTCTACCACATAAAAGAAAGATGCATTGCCTGTCAGTTCTGAATCCTTACCTGTGGAGAAACTTCTATTTTTGATAATGCCGGGGTTGTAAACGTTAAGGCTCTCTTCTTTCAGGTCATGAGTCGTTTCTACTATGTTAATCTTGAACATCTCCGGAGCAAACCTGAGATTTTTTTCAATAACAGGTACATCTCCTATCACAAGAGGAACGGTTCCGGGGAATTTCTTAATTAAAAGAAAGGATTTTACCAGTATTTCAGGGCCGATACCGGCCGGGTCCCCAAGAGAAATGCCTGCTATCTTCATTTAACAGGATAAACCACAGGTGTCTTAGCCTGCAGTTCTTTAATATATCTGTCAAACTCTTCAGAAAATTTTATGTTGGACAACACATTCTTTGCCCTTTTATATAATACATAGGCGTCTATTTCATATTTTTTGATATCCTTAAGCAGAAACACCAGATACCCTTTATCAACCTTGACCGGACTGCTCAGTTCACCCTTAACAGTTTTCTGAAACTCTTTCAGAACCTCCGGCAGTATCTCTTCACTGTTCATCCAAACTGCATCGTCCATCTCCTCTTCTTTCTTTTCGTCAAAGATGCTTATAAAGTCTTTAGCCAGAGACTCGTTCTCAAAACTCTTCTTTTTGAAATAGTAAGAATATCCGGCTATTCCTTCTATTTCTTCCATCTTTCTTGAAATTTCTACAGGTGTTATTTCAAACCTGGCAGTTACATTTTTCCTTACCAGTTTATTTACCTTTATTTTATCTGCTATCTTTTTTCTGAACAGATAGTAAGGGACATTTTCTTTTTCCATCTGCTGGAAAAAGGTTCTTTCATCAGGGAAATTTTTTATTATCCTGTTTATCTCGTAATCTATCTCTCCTTCATATACCTGCATTCCTTCTTTCTCCGCCTGTAACAGAAGCAATTTTTCAAATATGAGCCTGCGGAGAGCCTCTTCATAATCTACGTTTTCCTCCCGCATCTTTACCCTTACATCACTTCCCAGAACAACCTTGTTGCCCACCATGACAACAGATGCGTTTTCACACCAAACAATCCCTGAAATGAGAATAAGCAAGATAAAGAATGCACATTTTCTAATCATTGTTTCCCCCCCCGCACTGACTCCCTTTGAAGGTTCTTATAAATTACATCACGGTTTCTGGTTTTGTATCAAAAGTTTCATCTTATCCGGGAAAATCCGTATATTCCCTCTTTCCCTGAGTTTACTTACAAGATAATCAACCTCTCTCTTCTTCTCCTGAGAGAGTAGAATGCTTCTTATTAACGGCTCTGCTTCCTGCAAGGTCAGCATCCTTTTTTGCGTTTTCCCCACCAGTTCTATTATATGGTACCCGACCTCAGACCTTATGGGATTGGCAAGAATATCTCCAGGGGTTATTCTTGTTACAAGAGCACTTATCTCCGGTTCCAGTTTCCGGACATCAATCCAGCCGAGGTCCCCCCCTCTCTCCTTACTTCCCGATATAGACTCTCTTCTCGCTATCCCCTCAAAGGATTCTCCCAGCCTGAGTCTCCTGAGTATATTTTCAGCCGAACCCTGAGAAGAGACCACTATTTCAAAGAGCCTTACCCTTTCCGGAATGACAAAATCTTCCAGATTGGAATTGTAGTATTCTGCAACTGCTTCTTCTGTAATTTCTATCTTTTCCACCAGTTTTGTTTCTACATATGCAGTAGTGAGTTCTTTTATGTAGTGGTTTTTCATTCTCTCCTGAATTTTGTTCTTCAATTGTCTCTCGTACCTCCTCGCCTCTTCAAACAAAAGTACCTGGTTTACATAACTCTCCAGAATCGCATCAGGTTCGGCTGCAAGTGATTCCTTATAAGATTCAGGAGATAACTCCATTTCAATCAGGATATCTTTAACCGTAACGGGGTGACCGTTAACAACAGCAACAACCTCTTTGTTCTTTCTATTTACGTAGAAGGACAGAATTATCACTACCAGAAGTATGCCGCATGCAATCATCAACGCCAGTTTGTACTTCTTCAGGGAAAGTATAAATACCAGAATTTTTTTTGCCATTTTATCCCGGATTTTGAACCTCTATTGTATTTCTCTTCTATATATAACCTTTTTCTTCCTTCTGTCATACCAGAGAACAATTTTTTTCTCTGACAAAATCTCTTCTTCTATTTTACCATTATTATTTACATTTTGCATCTTTTGTCCAAGGGCAGTTATCTTGAATACATTACTCCTCACTGTTATAAGGTCTATTATCCTTGAAAAAATCAGTTCCTTTTCTTTTTCTGTGTCTAAAAGCCAGTCAGAATCATTGTCCTTCAGGTCAAAACCGGGTTTTGTCATCTCTTTACTCAAAACCTCCTGAGGAGACTTCCCCGCGCCGTAAACACCGAGAATCTCTGATATATCTTCGTAAGGAGATGCTTCAACCATCGCCCTTGCCAGTTTTTTATCCACCAGCGGAAGACAGGTAAGTACAGTCTCTGAAGATGTATTGACATTGAGTTTTCCATATGTAGGTTTTTCAGGATTCTCTGCCACCGTAAAGTGGTCCAGAATTTTTCTATCACGCCCATACCTCCAGAAGTCAAGGGTCTTCCAGTGTTCCTTTTTGTGTATAAGAGACATTTCAGACAAAGAGACGAACCTGCTGTTTTTGACATTGAAAGAGGCAGGCCAGTTCAGCAGCCAGTCAAGACTACCGAACTCCATACCGAGCCAGGGCTGAAACGTTACATTATGCTTACCCGGGCTGGCTTTCCCGGGATACCAGTCAAAACTCCCGAACATCCTCGGGTCGTTTTTCCCGACAGTGGCAGTGGGAAGGTCCACAATATACTCGGTGTGTTCTATAAGGTTGCCTCTGCTGTCATACAGCCTCATCGTAAAGTCCAACCCGAGGTTTGAGAGAAATGGTATTGCTTGCAGTATATCCGCGAGAAAACCCAGCGAACCCGGATTTATCGCAACAATCGGCTCGTAGTGTTCGCAACCACCCGGGTCAACTATGGGAATAAATAGTGGGATAATAACAGGGGGCTCTCCAGGGAATATCATTATCATCAGACTGATGCCATCGCCAATGGTAAAGTAGGAACGCGGGGGAATCTTTCTTCCTGCTGGTATCACTATGTTGGCGGCAATCACATTTTCTATGATTTTCTTCACCCTGTTAGGGGCTATCACGGTTTCACCCTCCATTACATCATCAAGTATACTCTGCGACTCATCCATAACCTCATTCCACAGGCCTGAGAATAGGGTTACAACCCCTGTTATCTTCCATCCCCCGACATCAAGTGTCTCATAATAAGGGTTAAACAACTCTATGAACTGTCCGCCAATTTCCTTCAGTACTATCACTTCACCTATCGTAATTTTCTGCCAGCGCTTGACCGCGTCCACCTCGTTAAAATAGGGGGTCTTGTTCGTTCCAAACATCTTACTGCCTTTAAAATCAATAGTCGGCGGCACCCTGCTTTTCTGCCTGTAGGCAATAACATTGAGTGCAGTCTGAGCGGCAACATCCTCAACGTAACCGAGGCTCTGCATCTTCTTATATAGGACCTCAAAAGGTGCATCATTAAGGTTTATTCTCTCTTCTCCTTCTCCATTAACGTTCAGGTCATAAGAAAAACAGGTAATGTGGTTTTTAATCCTTTCATACATCTCTCCACCAACACCAGCAACAAGTTTCACGTCAGAAGGTGCTATATATGGCCTTTGTTCACGATACCTGATGATATCATCTGCTACCTGTCTGCCTATAATACTACTGAAAACATCCATATCAGCAACTGTATAGGTTATATCTTCCCCTGCACCGCCTGCATGGTTTATGTTTACCTTGCCGCTTTCATCCTCAACAAGTACCGCATACCTGCCGATAACCTCTTCATCCCTATCCTTCATCTCAATCCATCTTGAATCCGGTATGCCATCCTCGTTCAGGTCAACATCTTCCCCTGTAAAGTTGGTTCTCCACGTCTCGCTGAAGGCATCATATTTCCTGTCATCGTTGTCAATCTCCCAGATAGCCTCATCCACCCCCATCTTTGCAAACCTCTGAGCGTTTTTCCCTGCAAACATCTTGTATGCTGTCTTCTGCCAGAAATCAAACATAAAAAGCATGGTAGCGGTAAAGATGAACAGCAGCAAAAGGACCATCAGCATCAGGATAATAGATACTCCTTTTTTGTCAATCAATCCCGATAAGTCTAATAAATGTTTTTTCAATCCTTTTCCCCTCTATTTTTTTCTCTGAAAAAACTGTCAGTTCTACCCTTACCATTTCCGGCAGAGAGGACTCTGACATCTCAACGGTATCCCATCTATCCAGCCAGTCCGAGCCGCTGTAATATGAAAGTATAAACGACCCTATCCTTTCACCGAGGGTCTGCGCACCGGGAAACCCTGAAGGAAAGTAAAAGTCCGGGGCTGCTCTATCCACCCTGACCACTGAAACCTTAACCGCTGACGCATCCTCGTCAAAGTATATACTGAACTTTGACAGGTCTGACTCCGGACCCTCAGAAAAAGGCGATACAAACCTCAGATGGTCACCTTCACCTGAAAAACTTATCCTCAGACCGCCTTCCATATCATTACACATAGCGGAAGGTAGATACCTTCCCATATATTCCAGTACCCTAAAAGCCTCCGAGTAAATCTCTTTTTCGGAGAACTGCCTGCTAAACCTGTAAAGGGAGTTTTTAAAAATTATCGTTACGGAGAGTGTAACGACAGCAAACAGGACTATTACAACAAGCATCTCTAAAAGCGTCATTCCCCTACTGCCGCAGGAAACTTCCGGAAAAGTATTCGCTTTCACTTTTTCCCTCTACCTTTCTCGTAATCTCCACCTCAGTCTTATAAAGTCCGTCTTTCTTCTTACTTATCCATACTGAATAACTATACTGGGGAAAGTCCTCATCTATCCCTGTAAGAGAAGATGGGACAGATGGCCCGTCCGCATCACCGTAGACCTTTTCAATAACAGTAAAAACCCTGTCCGCTATCATAGAAAGGGAAACATAGTCCCTGCCCCTCCATGAAAGTTTATCTATTACCGGGTAAACCCGCATTAGTGTTATAATCCCCACGGAAAGAATGAAAAAAGCGATGAGAAGACTTATGAATGTGACCCCTTTTCTGTTCATAGTTTTTTGCCTCTTTCTCCCCGCCTTACGGGAGAGATTCAGAGTGTAGAGTCTGAGATAAAACACCTTCCGGTTATGTTGTGTAAAACTATCTTTATCTCCTTTTTCTGGACAGTATCTTCCAGTTTCAGATAACCTGCCATTCTGGATGTCCCGTCTGGCAAGAGCACCGCGGGGTCAAAACCCTCGGACTTCCCAGTTACTTCTATGTGCTCAGGAAAAACCTGTTCCTTCCCCACAAGTTCCTTTTTTTCCCTGAGGACTGAAAAACCCGTGTTGGTGAAGATGACGTAAAACTCCTTACGCTCGTTCACCGCATATTCCCTTGCAAGCCCCACTGCCTCAACTACCTTCTTTGCAGTTGAGTCAAGAAGAAGCGCGCGCTGGTACCTGTGGAAATATGCCGATGTTGGCAAAAGCAGAAGAGAAAAGATAAAAAGGACAAGCAGCAACTCAATAACACTGAATCCCTCATTATTTCCACTCACCATTTTCTTTTTATAATAGCACAGACACTCTTCCTTTTCCATTGATTTCAAGTCCAAGTTAAGAAACCAACGCATCCTTTAAGCATCTACAGGAAAAGTAGCCTGTCCCCTTTTTCAAGACTTGACAGAGAGAACGATAAATGTAAAAATCCTCATCAATGAAAACAGGTAAGGAAGAGATAAAAACAGGCCTGCGGAGACTCGGGCTGAAGAGAGGCGACATAGTTATCGTACACAGTTCCCTCTCCAGCATCGGACAGGTGGAAGGCGGAGCGGAGACCGTCATAAAGGCACTGCAGGAAGTGGTTGGTAAAAACGGCCTGGTGATGATGCCCTATCCCCTCGGAAACGCATCTATCGCAAAGGTGTTCAGCGAGAGCCCGGAGGTGGTAAAAAGTTTCCATCCCACACACTCCATTGCCGCATGGGGAGCAAAGGCACGCGGGTTTGTAAAAGACCATATAAAATCCCCAACCGCATGCGGAAGAAACACCCCTTGCGGAAGGCTCGTTGCCGCAGGCGGTTACATACTGCTTCTGGGCGTTGACCAGGACAGGAATACCACACTGCACACCGTTGAGGAATATGCAGACCTGCCTTACCTTTCGGAACACAGGGTCAGGTATACCGATGAGTCTGGAAGGGAGCAGACCAAAATACTGAAAAAGTATCCCGGACCCCACCGCAACTTTATAGGCGTTGACAGAATCCTCAGAGAATCCGGGGTGATGAAAACAGGCAGGATAGGCAATGCCGTCGCACTCCTGATAAAAGCAAGACAGATGGTGGACATCCTGCTGAAAGGACTGAAGAAAAATCCTGCACTTTTTCTGTGCGACAACCCCAACTGTATGGACTGCGTGATGCAGAGGAAAAAAATCTCAGGCATCAACCTCAAGAGCGAAACCTTCAGACTGACAGCGGTCAGTGACGAGATTTCAGATAACCCTGACAGGATGGTCTCTGCAATGAGTGAAGAAGGAGTACGGTATATTGAACTCAGAGGTGTTATGGGTAAGAGACTCTTTGATACTCCGAAAGAGACCCTCTCACAACTGAAGAAAAAACTGAAAGATGCGTCTATTTCGGTTTCGGGGCTTGACACCGGCATCACTTTAGAAAAGAATGCCGGTGCACTTAAAAAGAGTATCGGTCTGGCAAGGTTCTTTGAGGCAGGTTATATCGTTGTGCATCCATCTCAAGACACAGAGAAACTTGCCCGCTACCTGCAAAAGGCAGTTGTTCTGGCGGAAAAAGAGAAGGTTACGCTTGTACTGGAAAATGTGCCGGGCACCTGCTGTGCCACATCCAAAGAATGCCTGAAGATACTGAAAGAAGTCAATAACCCCTCTTTAATGTTTGCCTTCAACCCTGCTAACTTTGCGGCAACAGGGGAAAAGCCCTTTCTTGACACCCCTTCCTCTCTAAGAAGGTGGATAAGGGTACTGTATGTAAACGATGCCCTCTTTTCAGGAGACAGGCGTCTGCCCGGTTATGGAAACGCCGAGATAAAGGAGTTGATATCCATAATGCGGTGCCGCAGTTTCAATGGCTTTCTCTCCATAAAACCGGGTATGGACAGAACAACTGACACATTTCACAAGGCAGTGCGCGCCTTGCAGAGACTGCTGGAGACTATGTAATGAAGATAATAGACCTGACCTCAAAGGCAAAGGAAAAATACTCAACATCCATTGTCAGAATACCTATGCCTGAACATACCTACAACGGCATCATCCACAGTTTCAACCTTTCTTCAATGTCCGGTACATACCTTGACCTTCCCGGTCACATTGAGGAGTTCAAGAACGGCTTTGACGCGGAAAACTACCCTGTTGAAAAACTCTTTATGGTTGACACCACAGTCATACACCTCAACAGGAAAGGATTAGGCAGGGAGATAAGCGCCAGAGAGATTGAAGAGGCAGGGATAAGGGTGGATACAGGATGCCTTCTTATAGACGCCGGATGGGAGAGCAGGCATAAAGACAGCAACGAGGGAATATTCTTTTACGGGAAGGACGCAATTGAGTGGATAATATCACAGCCCATTCACCTGTTCATCTCAGACGTTTACGAAAACCACAGCCAGCCGCGCGGCATATTCGTGGAACTCTTCAAGGCGGGCATCTCCTGCGTCTGCATCCCCACCAATCTTGAAAAGATATCAAAGACAAGGATAAAAATCTGCGCCCTGCCCATTAAGATACCCGGGGCACTCCAGATACCCTGCCGCCTCCTCGCTCTTGAGTGACAATCCCCTCTCCATTTATATCTTATGTAACTATTTTACATCCTGTTGTGTAAATCCTCAGTAAACCCCGTGTTGTCATTGCGAGGAATGTGATTCCTTCGCCTGTCATTGCGAGGAATGCTTCAAATGACGAAGCAATCTCAATGACAAGCTCGGAACAGGCTCCGCAATCTAAATCAGATTGCCACGGCAAAGTACGCCTCGCAATGGTAATATGAAAAAGGGCCTTCCTTCCAGGAGGTCACAAAGAGCTTTTGCAGCTAAGACCTTTTTGAATCTCGAGGATTAAAGGGTAATATAAATTTGAACTTAACCCTTAACCTTGAAAGGAGGCCCTTATGATTAATTATATCGGATTGGATGGCCATTCGTCAACATCTACTTTTTGCGTAGTAGATGGAAAAGGTGTTGAGACTGATAACACGACGATTAGAACCAACGGCAGATTATTAGTGAACTATCTGCGCAGCATCAAAGGGAAGAAAATGTTAACCTTTGAAGAATCTGAATTAAGCGACTGGTTCTATGAAATTTTAGTTAAGGAAGTGGATGAAGTCTTAGTTTGTAATCCGGTATATAACAGGGAATACAAAACTAAAAAAACAGATAAACTTGACGCAAGAAAACTTGCTAAATTGTTACGTGGAAATTTTTTAACGCCGGTATTTCATAATGGTTCTAATCGAGAACAGTTCAGGGATTTAATGTCTGCATATACCGATTTGGTGGAAGATGCCGTGAGAATTAAACAGCGATATAAATCGCTGTTTCGTAAAAACGGCAATAGAATTACAGGTGAACAATTATATAGTGACGAAAGTTTTTTAAAAGACCTTGAACGGGAAGACCATAATTTTATAGGCACGAATTTATATCACGCTTTACAGCAACTTGAAGACACTCGCCAAAAATACAAGAAAGAGATAGTAAGGGTCAGCAGGAACTTTAAAGAAATTAAGCGGCTTAAAACAATACCTGGTATTGGTGTTATACGAGCTGCACAAATATCAGCTCAGGTTATAGACCCAAAGAGATTTCAGAATAAATACCAATACTTCAGTTACTGCGGATTGGTAAGGCACAAACAGAAAAGCGGAGAACGGGAATATGGCAGCAGGAAAATTTGGGGTAACAGGGTATTGAAATGCGTATATAAAATGGCGGCATATAATGCAATCAAAGGAGATAATAGTTTGCATGAATATTATGAAAGTTTACGCAAGAAAGGGATAAATGATAACAGTGCACGTAATGCAGTAAGCAGAAAAATAGCGGCAATAAGTTTAGGTTTGTGGAAACATGAATCAAATTACGATGACAAAAAAGTAATAACCGTGATATAATCGGTAAGACAAAAAATGAACATTGAAACAGTTTGCTTTTTAAATCTTCCGATTAAGGGCAGAGATCCAATTTGTCATTGCTTAAAGAGAGAGCCAACGCAATGGTTGATCCGCCCTGGTTTAAATCGAAAATTACTATGCTCCTCGAGAGCACCGATAGATGACTGAAAACTTATCGCGGTTTAGGTGAAAAGATTTTCTTTGAAAAGTAAGGAAAGAAGATTTTAATAAAACTGTTTTTAAAATGTTCTTTAAAGTCTTACTCTGTTGTCTTGGAAGGAAGTATGCAATCAATGGCATATTATGCCACAAGAGAGGTATATCTCTTGACATACTTTTTCATAGATGACAGAGAGCGTCAGATTGCCGCGCAAAAATCACTCGCAATGACAAAAAGCATCGGATTCTTGCGCCTCATACGGCCCCGCAATGACGTGGTTGAGTGAAGACTTACAAATGCTGTTATCTGCTGTATCTGCCCATAAGGGTTCCCTGACCGAGGATGTGTCCTTGCATAGCATCCAACAATTCCTGTTTTGTCGCAGAAGGACGCAGGTCCAACATTTTATTTAGGGCATATACCTTGAAGTAGTAGCGGTGTATTCCACCA
>CAYOYL010000093.1:0-13284 GCA_964408175.1 uncultured bacterium | reverse complement strand
CAGGCGTCCAAGCAAGACAGGATGGCAGGTTCCTAATGAGTTGGTGGAAACAGGACAGCAGCATACGGCTGTTTCAGCGCGTGATGCCAATCTTTTTACGCTCCGTTCAAGAATAGGTGGTGAGCCTTACAGTGTTAACCATTCTGTATATGATTACCACAACAGATTTGGAGATAAACATCCTGAATGGTTTGTGGGCAACAGCCCGGGGCAAAACGTACAGTTGAAGTTCGGCCATCCTGAAGTCATAAAACAGATTGCGGAAGACGCAAAGCAGTTTTTCAGTCATCCGTTTTCTTTCAGGAGGTTTGGCACCAAAGAGACACAGGCAGGTACAGTGAGTGCAGGTGACTTTTTTGCTGTAGGTCCCAAGGATAACCGTGACTACGGTGATGATACCCGTCCCCCGTTACAACCTGAAAGACAGGGACCCAACTTCGGAAACGGGGTGGCAAGTAATTACATATGGAACGCTGTAAATGAGGTGGCAAAGATTACGGGGAAAGATTATCCTGACTACTATATTACAAGTTTTGCCTATGCAGCCATGTTTGAACCGCCGGATTTTCCTCTAAAGCGAAACGTTGCGGTGACTGTTTGCATGGCTGACGGTTGGGTAGGTTACGGCATGGAAGTGTTGAGGGAGTGGCGCAAAAGGGTCAGCCGTTTGTTTACCTGGGAGTACTATATTGACCATCTGGAGAGATTTCCCCGCATAAGACCAAGGGCAATAGCCCGTTATATAAGGGAATTACAGGATATGGGTCTGGACGGCATGTTTATAGAAATGCCCAGCCTACCCGGGTTGCAGAATCGCAATCCTGGACTGTACCATATTAACTACTATGTGACTTTCAGGTTTTTGAGAGAAAGGGAAGTAGATATAGAGGCTGTTTTGAAAGAATATTACAGGTTGTTTTACGGACCTGCGGCGAAACCCATGGAGGTATTCTGGGAGATCCTTGAGGAGGCGTACGAAGAGAGTCTGACTGAAGAATACATAGGTGCAAAGGGGAGCAGGCAGGTAAAGGAATGGACTCTTCTTGCCACGCCGGAAAGGATGAAACTTTTGAGGGGAGCATTAGAGAGAGCAGAGAGACTTGTCTGTGAAGAACCCTATATCTCACGGGTAAAACTGGTCAGGAATTCTGCCCTCGGAAGAATAGAGACCAACCTAAAGAGGCACCGGGAAATATACGGGTCAGAGCCTCCTTCAATTAACGCTCCCAGAATAAAAGAATCAATCGTGCTGGACGGCAGTCTTGAAGAATCTTTCTGGGAAAAGGCGGCCGTTACATCTTCTTTTGTAAACCTGTACGGCAAACCACTTGATACAGTGACATCTGCATATGTTTCATACGACGAACGAAATCTTTACATAGGGTTCAGGTGCAGCGAACCTTTTATAGATAAGCAGAGACTGGACCAGCGTGTATCAACTGCGGGTATCTGCACTGATGATTCAGTAGAGGTTGTCATAGATGTGAACAGAAGGTTAAGTGATTACTTCCATGTTATGATGAATGCTGACGGACTTATATGGTATAGGTGGCCCGGAAGGTACCGCACTCCGGAATCTTTTGATTTTAATCCTGAAATCAAAGGAAAGGCATACAGGGGAAAGGATGCGTGGACGGCTGAGTTTGTGATACCACTCTCCAGTTTGACAGATGTACCTCCCCGGAAAGGAGATGAGTGGGGCATTAACTTTTACCGTAACAGGGTGCCTACAATGAAGTGGGCTGACCCGCGTATGTGGAGTGCATGGTCCCCTACCTTTTCAGCCACATATCATGTGGTTGACAGGTTTGGGATATTAAAGTTTAGCGATTAACCTTATGGAGGCAAGATGCCAGCCGGATATCAACATTCAGTCATATCTCTTCAGGCTTATAAGATTCTTGATTCGTGGGAAAAGAAGTTATGGCAGGGGAGAGAAAAGGAGATTTCATACTTTGCACCACTGCCGGATGGACCGCCTCCTGAATACGAGAAGTATTGTATCCTGCCCAATGGCAAAGCAGTCCCCCACGGGCCTACGGATAAATACTGGACAGCAGTTCCTTTTGTCTCTGATTATAACAGGGACGTTACCCGATACGTTCTCAGTCATTACATAAACAGAATGATTGACTCTCTCTTGTCGAAAGACATTAGTGCCTCTCTCATCTACGGCGGGATTTTATCGCACTACATTGCAGACAGTTCTCATCCTGCCCATATCTGGAATAACCTTTCTATCTATAACTTATTGCCGCCTCCTGAGGGTAGATACTGGCAACTACACCGTCTTCTTGATAATCTGCCTGTATCCCCTGATGTATCAGAGGGTATAATCTCCAGACTGCTCGGGCTTGACGTTGAAGAGACTATATTCCATGTGGTAAGCGAATA
Source organism: uncultured bacterium (assembly GCA_964408175.1). Taxonomy (GTDB): domain Bacteria; phylum Ratteibacteria; class UBA8468; order B48-G9; family JAFGKM01; genus JAFGKM01. The sequence continues at coordinate 10,890 of CAYOYL010000093.1, read as the reverse complement.
CGAAAAGATGGTTCAATGGGGGAAAAGTAAACTTGTGCCGATTGTAAATGCCTTATATTCAGGGGATGAAAAAACAGCAGAGATGCACGTAAATACCTGTTATAAGAAAACAGTTGGACTTCTTTCTTCATTGTGGCACACCATTTTTTCTATCGCTTTCAACAGAAGACAAAAGGCCGAGGTGGATTCTCTTAAGGAGGTGCGATTGAATGAACTTGTCCCCGTGACCGCCTTTACAGTTGACCCATATTTCTTTTACCCTCTGATAGATTCTGACTGTGACGGTAAAGGGAACCTTGTCCCTTTATCTCTGAAAGTGAGAAAGTCCGGTAATTCACAGATAAAAAGATTCAGTGCAGGCATTGCAATGACTTTTGGCTATCTTCTGTATGAAATACCGCCTTCTTTGTTCAAGAAAATTAGTGTTAAGGTAGGAATATCACCATTAGATGGGAAAAAAAGCGAGGCTGTTTTCAAAATCATTGATGCAAAAACACCCCCTGTTTACAGGGATGCTCACAGAGTTCTGGTGAACTGCGGCGGTAGGGTTATATATAAAAGTGCGAGGATGACTGGAAAAGACGTTTTTGAAAGGGTTGATACAGAATTAGGAAAAGCGGATTTGATAACCCTGTTTGTTGAATGTTTAGGGGAGAACAAGAATATACATGCAGTCTGGGCAGACCCCCTGCTTTTGAAGTAACATATACTAAGGAAACGAACAGGTAAAGGTTTTCTCCCCTTGAAAGATATATAACACAAGATTCGAGACAAACAGGGTAAAGGAGGATAACATGGACGAGCAGAAGGTATTAGAGTTGCTGAAAAAGGTATCTGCTGATTGTGATAAGTCTATTGTGCAGGGATTTGGTCCGGGTTTAAATGTGCTTACCATTAAGAAACAGATAGACGATGTTATTGGGCTTTTAGTTCCCAAACAGAACGATGATGTTAAGGCAGAGCCGGAATCCGGAGAGAAAGTAAATTCTGAGGGTCCTGGCGGTTCAGAGACGCAGGATAATGCTGGTACAGAGAAAAAGGAAGAGGTCATAGGTGAGGGGGAAAAAAGTGGTAATTTGACAGAAAAGATAAGTGAGCCCCCAAAGGAAGATAAGACATGAGGTGAAAATGATGGCAAATTATGAAGGGTCGCCCTTTTCTGCCGTAATGAGAAGGTGTGTTGTCTGTCCCACGGAAAGGTCAAAAGCAAAGGTATCGCCTGTTAACATAGGGGATGTTAAGGTAGCAGGTTTTTGGGGCGATAAAATGCGGATTAACAGGGAGGTAAGTATCCCAACCCTGTATAAAAACTTTTTGAAATACGGGACTGTAGATAATTTCAGAATTCTTTCCGGTGAAAAAGAAGGTAACATTACAAGACGGCTGGCAACAGATTCTGACCTTTATAAATGGATGGAGGCGGTAAGTTACGACCTCCTGAATCAGTATGATGAAGAACGTGCCAGATTACTTGACAATCTGGTTTCTCTTATAGGTAAGGTACAGGAAAAGACAGGCTATATAAATACGTTTTATACAGGGGGTTACAGAAAAAACAGGTTAAAAAATTTACTGTACGGACACGAACTTTACTGCGGTGGACATCTTATACAGTCAGCAATAGCACACTACAGGGCAACCGGGAAAGACAGATTTTTAAATATTGCTGTCAGGTGGGCAGATTTTATATCAAATAGATTCGGTAATGGAAAGATTGAGGAAAATGATGGACACCCAGAAGTGGAAATGGCACTTGTAGAATTATACAGGTTGACAGGCAAAGAAAGATATCTACAACTTGCTGGATTCTTTATGAGCAAACCATATAAGTTACTTGCTGAATGCCCCTTTTTGAAAATTCCTGAGATAACCGGGCATGCGGTAAGGATGATGTATTTATGTTCGGGCGCGACGGATTATTACGCGGAAACCGGTGATGGAAGATATCTCAAGAGACTGGTTGCTCTGTGGGATGACATGGCAGAGAAAAAGGTTTACATAACAGGTGGAGTGGGTTCAAGGTATGACGGCGAGATGTTCGGGATGCCCTATGAACTGCCCAATCTCAGGGCTTATGCTGAAAGCTGTGCGGCTGTTGCGTTAATGATGTGGAACTACAGGATGTTTTTGCTGACAGGAGAATCTAAGTTTATGGACCTGTTTGAGACGACATTATACAACGGATTCCTGTCAGGCGTTTCTTTGAATGGCATGGAATATTTTTATAGAAACCCCCTCTCTTCACAAGGAAATGATAAAAGAAGTACATGGTATTCAACAACCTGCTGTCCACCAAACATCCAGAGAATGATTGCGTCTTTACCCGGATATTTTTACGGAGTTAACAGAGAAGGCATCTGGATAAATCTTTATGGTGAATCGGAGGCTATCATAGGATTGCATTCTGGTAATAAGGTAAGGATATCCCAGAAGACTGATTATCCATTGAAAGGCAGAGTCTCCATTGAACTCTCTCCGCAAAAGATGGAGAAATTCTCAGTTTTTTTAAGAATACCGAAGTGGGCGGACAAATCCGTTATAAGATTTAACAGTAGAAGTTTTATCGCTGAACCGGGGAAGTATTTTGTGCTGAAAGATTTATGGGGACTGCAAAAAAAGGGCAGGGTGGACATAAATTTTGACTTGAAGCCGGTTTTATACAAAGCACATCCTGAAATAGAGAGCACGAAAAATTCAGTTGCGATAAAAAGAGGGCCTGTCTTATACTGCCTTGAAGGTATTGACAACCCTGATATTAATCTGTTTGGGTGCAGGTTAGGTAAAACAAAACTTAAAGACAGGTTTGAGAAAAAACTTCTGGGGGGTGTTTACACTATCTCAGGTGAAATTCTGAACACTGCCGCCACTGACCTGCCTCTATATGACATAGAAGAAAGATATCCTGAAATCAGATATAAAAAAAAGTATTTTAAGGCTGTTCCCTATCACTGCTGGGCGAACAGAGAAAAATCCAGAATGGTTGTGTGGCTGAGTAGATGATATTTGCTTCTGCCGGCAACACTATTTTTTATCACGCAGACCCTCAATCTTTGAAGGAAGTCCGAAGATTTCCATGAATCCTGTTGCTGCTCTGTGGTCAAATGTATCTCTTTCGGTATAGGTTGCAAGTTCCTCGCTGTAAAGAGAATAAGGAGATTTTCTTCCGGTAACGATACAGTTCCCCCTGTACAGTTTTACTTTCACTTCGCCCGTGACAAACTTCTGGCTTGTTTCCACAAAGGAGTCCAGAGACTCTTTTATTTGCGAAAACCACTGCCCGAAATAGACCAGTTGGGAGTATTTCTGTGAGATGCTTTTTTTAAACTCATAAAGTTCCCTTGCAAAGACAAGTTTTTCCAGTTCACTATGAGCAGTATGCAGCATAACGGCAGCTGGTGCTTCGTATATCTCGCGCGATTTTATGCCTACCAATCTATCCTCTACCATGTCAATCCTGCCCACGCCGTGTTTCCCTCCAATATCTGTCAGTCTTTCAATCATTGACAGCATATCAACTGATTGACCGTTCAAGGAAGCTGGGACTCCTCTTTTAAATCCGATTGTGACATACTCAGGTTTTGCCGGTGCTTTTTCCGGGGCTGTTGTTATCTGATATGCATCTTCAGGAGGTTCATTCCATGGATTTTCAAGACTACCACACTCAATTGAAATTCCCCACAGGTTCCTGTCTATGCTGTATGGTTTAGATTTTGTTACAGGTACCGGGATGTTATATTTTTTTGCATATTCAATCTCAGATTCTCTGGATTTAAACTCCCATTCTCTTACCGGGGCTATAACCTTTAAATCGGGAGATAGATATCTGGTTGTGAGTTCAAATCTTACCTGGTCGTTTCCCTTACCTGTGCATCCATGTGCAATAGCATCCGCCTTCTCTTTTTTTGCAATTTTTACCAGTCCTGAGGTAATTAAAGGACGTGATAGGGCGGTTGCAAGCGGATATTTGTCCTGATATATAGCTCCAGCCTTCAGGGAAGGGATAATATAATCCTTTACAAATTTGTTGCGAAGGTCTTCAAAATAGAATCCTGAAGCCCCTGTCTTTAATGCTTTTTCTTTAAGTTCCTCAGGGCTATCAGTCTGCCCTATATTCGAGGTGTAGCAGACTACATCTGCATTGTATTTGTCTTTTAACCACTTTATGGCAACCGATGTGTCCAGACCACCCGAATATGCAAGTACTATCCTCATTTTATATTCCTCCGTTAAAGTATCTTTTCTTTTCTCAGACGCTGCATTAGGTTTACCCTGCTCATAAGAAGTGCACCCAGGCCTGAAGGTACTAAAATTAGATTGAGTAATATTTTAGCCGTTGGATGTAAGGATATTATGGTAAATAAGAATATACCTATAAGTGTTGCAAAAACCCATGTCAGATTTCTTTCCTGCATTTTGAACAGAACAATTCTGCCGATAAATATAACAGGGAAAACCCTTGATATATATAATGAAGATAAAAATAACGAAGCAACAATAAGCCCGAGGGGGGCCCCTATAATGGTTATGAACATTACAGGCAGGACAATTACCATAATTATTATAAAGAGTAAACCTGTACCAAAGCACTGAAGAAATTTTTTCCCAGAAATAGTAGCGGTCTGCTTGAACAGATTGGGAAAAAGTCCTAACATCAACAGTATCGGGATCAGTAATGAAAAAAATGTATAAAAACGTTTTAGTAGAGTTATGGGGGTTGTTTCCTTTGCCCTTTCCATAAAAGGCTTATTCCATTGTATTTTGCCTCTCACATCAAGATGAGATATGTCCATTTTTTCGGGGGCGGTATAATCCATGTTTCCGTGTATTACTGTATCGGGTGCGAAGTGTATCTCGTTGCCATATAATGCAATGTCGTTAAACTCGCCTTTTAACACAATGTTTTTGCCCCAGAGGAGTGTCCTTCCTTTAACCTTTCCATCCACGTATATTCTTTCTGCCCCTACCCGGAGGTTACCGTCAACAAGCGTTTTTATGTGTATGTTTTTACAGAGTGCTGTTACACTACCGCCAACATTCCCTGCTACATTGATAATGTTACCTATAAGGTAGATGTCGTTGTTGGCTATACCAGAGAAATTAAGGTTAAAACCTATCCCTATAAAATCTCCGTCCACGTCAGTTCTGGCAAGAATTTTTCTCCCTATCCCTATAAATTCATTTTTCAGTGAGGCTGAGATATCTATGTTGTCACCAATGCTGAATATTTCTTCTAATGCTGGTTCCTTAATTGAAATTTTCTCGCCTATCAGAACCCTTGCTTCCAGTTGAAAGGAGTATAAAATTATAGAGACAAATGAAATTAAAAAAAGGGATTTTTTCATTTTGACATCTTTTTTAGAAGAGCTATTTCATCGCAATTGGGGAATTTAGGACAGTTAATACAATCGTTCCAAACCTTGTGCGGTAGTCTGGATTTTGAAATTCTTTTAAATCCGAATTTCCCGAAGAATTTAGGAACATAGGTTAATACAAAAACATTTTTCAGTTCCATCATTTTTGCTTCTTCAAGTAGTTTATCGACAAGCATGCTTCCATATCCTTTTCTCTGGTATCTTTTCAAAATGGCCATTGACCTTATTTCTGCCAGGTCTGCCCACATTATTTTCAGTGCACCGCATCCAATTATCTTGCCATTTTTTTCTATTACCGAGAAGTTTCTCAGTCCTTCGTAAATCTGGTTTATAGATACAGGTAACATTTTACCTTTATCCGCAAAATTATTGATAAGTTTTTTTATTTGTTCAACATCTACCATTTTCGCTTTTCTTATAATAGGTTCCATTTTATGTATTTATACACACCTTTCTGTTTGATGAAACATTTATCTTACCTTCTGTTATCAGTCTGACTGTTAAAGGATATATCAGATGTTCCTTTTCCTGAATTCTTCTGTGCAGTGTTTCTGGTGTATCGTCTTTCAGAACCGGAACCACTGCCTGCAAGATTACAGGACCGGAGTCTACACCGTAATCAACAAAATGCGTGGTACATCCCGTAAATCTGACTCCATATCTAAGCGCCTGTTCCCATGCAGATAGTCCCTGGAAGGCTGGCAGTAAAGATGGGTGTATATTAATAATCCTCCCCGAGAACGTTTCTATAAAATCCTTTTTCAGTACTCTCATAAAACCTGCCAGACAGACAAGTTCAACGTTATGTTCCCTTAATACCTTCACGTATTCTTTCTCCGTTTTGACAGAAAGAAATGTTTTATGTTTTTTTTCCGGGATACAATAATGTTTAATATTCTCCTTTTCCGCTATTTTTAGTGCGAAGGAGTCAGGATTGTCGCTTAGAACCACACCTGTATTTACAGGCAGATTTTCTTTTTTTATATAATCAACTATTGCTTTCAGGTTACTTCCCTTTCCTGAAGCAAGTATTCCTATTGTAAACATTTTTTAATGTCCTTTATTTCCCTGAGTATTTTCAGGATAATTTCTTTGTCGGGTTTGCAGTTTTTTTCGCTTATGTTCTCTCTGAGTTTTTTTTTGGCACCCTGTATCCTGTAGCCCTTATTATAAACCAGATGTTTTATATTGTTAATTTTTTCAATATCTTTATTTTTGTAAATACGATGTCCTTTTTGATCCCTTAATGGATGTATACTCGAAAATTCCTTTTCCCAGAATCTCAGGATGTGCGTGGGAACATTAACTATTTTGCTTACCTCTCCAATATAATAAAACTTTTCTTGAGTCTTCATTCTTCCTTCGTTTTTCTTTGCATCAATTTTTTTATTTCCACCTCAGGTTTTACATTGTTATAAATAATTCTATACAGCGATGCAGTTATTGGAAGTTCAATATTCATTTTTTTGCTTAGTTTGTAGAAAGCCTTTGTAGTAGGAATACCTTCTATTACCATCCTGTGGTTTTTGAGATATTTTTCTTTGTCAGTTTTTATTATTCCCTCACCGAATGACCTGTTCCTGCTGTATCTACTGAAAGACGTCGTTATAAGGTCTCCTATGCCTGACAGTCCTCTAAAGGTTTTTTCTTTTCCTCCGAGAGCACGTCCTATATTTATCATCTCATTTAACCCTCTTGTAAGATAAGAAGACTTTGTATTTATACCCAATCCAAGTCCGTCAATCATTCCTGAGCCGATGGCTATTATGTTTTTAAAGGCTCCACCTGTTTCAACACCTATTACATCATCAGATGTATATACTCTTAATATATCACAACTCAACATTTCTTGAAAAGTAAGCCCCAACCTTTTTTCTGTGGTAGCAACAACAGCGGCTGAAGGTCTCCCTTCTGCAAGTTCTCTTGCAATGGTCGGGCCGGATAATATTCCAAAAGATATATCCTCAGATAATATTTCTGTCAAAATCCCTGACATTCTTTTGCCTGTTTTAATTTCTATTCCCTTTGTTCCTATAATGACAGGCTGTCCCCTATAAATTTTTTTTATTCGTTTGACTGTTTCTCTGAAAAAAACTGAACGTACAACCAGTATTATTGCACCTGAATTTGTCAGTGCTTCTTCTAATGAGTTTGTTATAACAACTGATTCAGGAATTTTTACTCCGGGGAAATATTCCTTGTTTTCTCTATCTCTTTTCAAAGATATATAGTTTTCGCTGAGAGGTTCCCACAGGGTTATTCTGACACCTGCTCTGTTGAGCAAACACGCAAGTGTAATACCCCATCCTCCTGCACCTAAGACTCCAATTTTTTCTTCCATGGCAGTTTGATTTTGTTCTCTTTCTTTTCAATAAGTCTTTTCAGGTTTGCCCTGTGGGTATATATGATTAAGAGAGAGATGATGATACCTGTGGTTGTGAAAACAGGGTTTTTATAAAACAGATGAACAAAAACAGGCAGGGATAAAGAAGCAGTTATGGCACCCACAGAGACATAACGTGTAACTGCTATTACTATCATCCATATCAACAACCCGATTAATGCAGGGAATGGGAAAAGCCCTATGATTACTCCAAAACTTGTTGAGACACCTTTACCTCCCTTACCGCACAGGAAAATAGAAAAGTTATGTCCCAGTATAGATGCAATGCCCACCGCTATAAGGTAGATTGGTTCTGAATAGCCGTATATCTTTTCCAACAGAACATTTGCAAACAAAACAGGAAGGAGTCCTTTCAGGATATCAAGGACAAGAACAGAGATAGCCAGTACTCCGCCAGCCGCTCTATATACGTTGGTAGCTCCTATATTTCCACTGCCATATTTTCTTATATCTATATTTTTGAATATACGGCACAGCAGATATCCCCAGGGGATACTCCCATACAAATACGCCCCTATTATAATAGATAGAACGGTCATCACTTATACGGACAGTACCTCTTTTACCTTATCAACTGCAGATGCAGCATCCGCTGCATAACCGTCAGCTCCTATTTCGTCTGCATAACTCTGGGTTACTGGAGCACCACCAATCAGGACCTTAACTTGGTCTCTTACCCCTGCTGTTTTTAAGGTTTCAATGATATCCTTCATTGAGACCATAGTGGTTGTTAAAAGTGCTGAAAGACCGATAACCTTTGCTCCATTGTTTACAGCCTCAACAAATTTTTCGGGTGAAACGTCTATGCCAAGGTCATCCACTTCAAAACCTGCCCCTTTCCACATCATCGCAACAAGGTTTTTACCTATATCATGCAGGTCACCCCTCACTGTTCCAACAGCTACCCTTGCGATAGGTTTTATTCCAGATTCAACTATAAGAGGTTCTATAATAGCCATACCAGCGTGCATAGCTCTCGCTGCTATTAAAACCTCAGGGACGTAAAATTCATTGTTCTTAAATTTAATCCCTACAACTGTCATACCGGCGATAAGACCATCGTTTAAGATGCTTTCAACGCCCATCTTCACTGCTACTGCCTTTTCAGTCATCTCTTTTGCCTTTGGTGCATTTCCTGCGATAACACTATCCTTGATCTCTTTCAGGATATCCTCAGCCATTTTTCCTCCTTATTCCGCAAAATTAGATTCTCTTCAATCCCTTTTAAAGAAAAATATTGCGGAACCTTGGTTTGTTTTTACATCAGATTTTTTCTTTATACATCAGTTTGGTTCTTGTAAAAGAACAAAGTTGATGTATAATATAGCACAAACATTTTTAAAATACAAATAAAGTTTATATTTAGTTCAAGCCTAATAGATGGGGCGGTTAGCTCAGTGGCAAGAGCGCTACCCTTACAAGGTAGATGCCGCAGGTTCAAGTCCTGCACCGCCCACTCGAGAGTGCAGATTAGATGTAGATTGTAGTATGTGAACGCAGGTAAGTAGATAAGGCAGGACTTGAAGGGAGCCCGTTAATGAATTGCGACGGGCAGGAGCAATGAATGGGCGGGTGGCCGACCGAAGCACAGTGTGCGAAGGCGCCAAGTCCTGCACCGCCCACTGCGGTTTAATGTTCTGTTGCTCTATTGTTCAAAAACCTACCAGTAAGCAAGTTTGAACCTGCGACTTCTGGAGGTATCTCAAGGCGAAGGAAGTTTATGAACTATTTTATTCACCAGACGGATATTTTCCATCCTCACGGGGACCCGGATGACCATTGGGATCTGGCGACGGTATATGCTCTGGCTGCACATCATTCCCTAAAATTGGAAGGAATAATGATAGATTATCCACCGGAACATCGGGCAGGCGACCCAGCGGTTCTCGCAGTTGCTCAGATGAGTTATCTGACCGGTATTACGGGAGTGCCTTTTACAATAGGTAGTCGACAGCCGATGCGTAACCGCAGGGATACCCAGCAAGATATTGATAACAGAAATACCGCTGCTGCCAGGTGGTTATGCCATACGCTTGAAAAAAGTCAGCAACAGATTATTATCAATATCGTCGGTTCCTGTACTGATGTGGCTATAGCCGGGAATCTCAGACCTGATTTGTTCAAGTCCAAGTGCAAAGCTATTTATCTTAATGCCGGGGCTGCCTATCCTGACGAAAGCGGAGAACTTGAGTATAATGTAAAACTGAACCCTTATGCTTACGCGGCGATTTTCAACCTGCCGTGTCCTATATACTGGTGTCCCTGCTGGCATCAGGTAGGAGTGGAAAAAGTTGGAGAAAATGGGACGTGGTATTCCTTTGTCCAGTCCGACGTTTTGAAAGAACTCAGTGAGCCGATGGAAAATTTTTTCCTTTATATGTTAAAGCGTTCTTCAGACAATAGATATATTAGAAATCTGAGTGAGCCTGTTGATATAGAGGCGAAAGAAAAATTTGGGGTTCAGACAAGAAGTATGTGGAGTACCGCAGGGATATTACATGCAGCGGGTATGAATGTTGATGTGCAAAAGGGTTTACAGTCTGAAAGTGCGGTTACGGATCCGATATTTAACTTTGTTCCGGTAACTGTTTCCTGCAGAGACAGCGGACAGACGATATGGAAAACCACAGATAGAGAAAGTAACCGTTACATTTTTCACCTTTGTCATCCCGAACTTTATTCAATGTCCATGATGTCTACATTACGTACTTTGCTTCAGAAATTCTGATAGTTTCGCCAACCGCCTTGATTTATATTCCTTTTAGGATTATAATAAAAAATGAAAAGATTAACATTTCTTAATGTTTGTCCTCAAAAAATAATTTTAGTAAAGCAGTGTAGGTTTATCAGTAACAATCGAGGTATAAAGAAATTGAAACTTTTCTATAACTGGCTCATCTAAAATATGAAATACAGAAAATAAATTAGGAGGCTAAATATGTCAGAAAAGATTATCGGGATAGATTTAGGAACGAGCAATTCTTCCGCTGCTGTTATGGAAGGCGGCAAAACGGTTATTATTCCCAGTGCAGAAGGAACAACTATTGTGGGAGGCAAGGCGTTTCCTTCTTATGTAGCGTTTACAAAAGATGGACAGGTTTTGGTAGGAGAGCC
>CAYOYL010000092.1:0-5859 GCA_964408175.1 uncultured bacterium | reverse complement strand
GTTGTTCACTGCGCCGGCTAATCTTACCACCCTCTTTCTGGCAATGTCCCAGTGGTCAAAAATTTTCACTCTGTCTTTCGGGTGTAATAGAAGGTCGGCCTCTTTATCTTCCATAAGTACAGACTTGCCAAGGTCAAATGGTATATTCTCCTCCCGGTAGTCAGGAGGCATCCTTCTTATTATCATACCTTGCGGAAGGTAGGATGCCGGATGGTCTGGTCTTGTCAGGCCGCCGGCAAGTTTTACTATGTCGGAGATGCGCATATTCTCCCTGTATATGTACCTGCCCGGACGGTGAACACCGCTGTCTATTTGTACCCTGAACCTTTCGGTAAACTGCCATTTTGAATAGACGATAACCGTATCATAGGGCTGTAACAGTTTGTCTTCCTCAGGGTCTTTATCTATAACAGCTTTGCCGAGGTTGAAGAATAACAGTTCTCTTTGCAGAGAAGAAGGCTGCATTCTTTCTATAAGGGCATAATCCAGTTTTGTCTCCGGCAGAAAATTCTGCTCGTCCTTTATTATATCGCTCACACGCATGCCTTCAGTCCACTGGTACTGGCCGGGCCTGACGACATTGCCGTAAAGGGTAACGGCGTTGACTATGGTATCGGAAACAGGGTAGATAGCAACTATATCGCTGTCTTCAAGCACTATATCGTCTTCTGCGGAGAGAGCGTCAAGGTTCCTGTCAAGGATTATCTTCGTTTCGTTCTGGTAGATGCGCTCCAGTTGTATCCTTTTTTTATATCCCATTGCACTTACCCCACCTGCCATTTTTATGAAATCAGTGATGGTTGTATCTTCACGCAGTTCGTATATCGCGGGATTCTTAACGTTGCCCAATATGGCGGCGGAAGGACCTGCTGCAGGGAGAAAGATTACATCTTCGGGCTGAAGGCGGATGTCTTTTGTTTTGTTACCTCTGAGTAGAAAATCGTACATATCAAACCTTACTATTGTTTCACCATCTCTTTGCAGGCGTATATCGCGCATAGTGCCTGAGGTGGTGGGGCCTCCGGATACAAACAGGGCGTTTACCAGCGTTGAAAGTGAAGAGACAGTGTACATACCTGGTCTGCGCACATTTCCCACAAGGTATACCGGGATTGTCCTGAGCCTGCCCATATTTACGTTGAGGTGGAATTCTTTGTATTGTTTAGAGAGTTCTTTTTTTATGAAGGGCTCAAGTTCTTCATAGGTAAGGCCTGTTACGCTTACAGGACCTATTGTGGGGATGTTTATGCTGCCGGTTCTATCAACAACAAGGTTCCATATCGCGTCGAGCATGCCCCACACGTTAATGCGGATTTCATCCCCAGGTCCTATGACATAGCCGGCTGTTACTGGTAGGGACTCCACCGGTGCGAAGGTTGAGGGTGGGGTTCTGAAAAAGTTGTAACCGAAATGGTTTACCCTGCGCGAAACTGTCAGGGGTAACTGTTTCATCAGGTATTGCTGGAAGGCAGAGAGTTCTTCCTTATCACCTATACCATGGCTCTCGTAGGTAGGCAGTGTGGTCTTTTCCTCAGGCAATTTTTCCGCCTCGTCAACTATTGAAGGCACCTCCGGCTCTGTAAAATCTATCTCTGGCACTTCCACCGTTGGCACCGTGGCTTCTGGAATTTCTGTTTCAGCAGGAACTTCAGGGATTTCCTGGGGTGCCGTGCCTCCTGGAATTTCTGTTTCAGCAGGAACTTCAGGGATTTCCGTTAACGTTCCTACCTGCTCTGCCGTGCCATTAGCGGATACAAAGATTATAAGTGCACAGGCAACGGGAAATATATGTTTCATCTTCCACATTTTTGTTTTCATTGGTCTCCTTTATCTATGTGCATTATTATAAACTATTCCTTGAACTCTTTCCAGTTGTTAAGGATATATGAAGGCGTGAATTCCCTCATAAAGTCGTACAGACTGTAAGGTTGTTTAACAGACTGTCCGGTGTCCCTCGACCACGGGGTGAATACCAACGGGTAATGGCCATGAACATCCGAATCGCTGAATACCCTTACAGGTATTGCGAAGCCTACCCCTTTGTCAGAGTAACCTCTGTTTTCCCCCGTTAACCCGCTTGTGTCTGTTTTTGTGTACCATAGGAAAATTTTACCGCCGCGGATATCCCTGGTTACCTGCAGTTTTACCCCTCTGTCTCCCGCAAGAAATTTTCCGGCATTTGCACTGAAGACGGTATCCAGTTCAGGGGCGTACAGGTAAGCGTTGAAAAGTCCTGTAACCGTGCCAGACTGCTCATGAAGTCCGAATACCGAGCCGGGGGCTCTCTTTTTAGACCATGTTATTTCATGTCCGAGAGCGAAGCGTCCCTGTTTGAATGTCCGCAAATATTCTGCGGTGATTCCCGCATACTGCATTTCCATATAGCCGCCTGTTAATTTCAGGTAATTGTTAGTTCCTAATCTTAAAAACCTGTTGACGAAAAGGGTCTCAACGGCCGGACCAGTACTGCCGAGATAGTCTGTAACATCGCTTCTTACAGGTGAATCAGAGATAGGGTCCTGGTTTGTCTCCACGTTGCTGTATAAAGGGAATTTTATGTGAGACTCAACGCTTAAACCCTTAGCAAGTTGTTGTTTTAGAGAGACCGCCGGACCCACCCGGAACTTGAAAAATCCGGAAGGGTCGTTAAGAAAAGTTTCCAGTATGACAGGCTCAAATTTATAACTGAACGAAGAGCGCTGTTTCGGTATCTTTCCATCGCCGCTGTACCGCCAGTAAAATTTCCCGGAGATTTCACTGCTAATTTTTGTCTTTACCTTCATTTCTTCGCCTGAGATGTTTTCATTCAGGTAGTCAATATAATCTGCCTTAAACACGGTTATCTCAACCATTGGGATACCCTGCTGCTTCAGCGTAAGGCATATATTTTCTACGTCGGAAGGCGATTGAGCGGCGGCAATCCTTAAAACCCTGCCGGCGGCTTTGTTGTGGGAAAGATACTGTCTGTTTTCAAAGGATATATAAAGGGTCCTCATATCTGCCGATATGGAAACCTGTGCGTCTTTAAAACCCTCTTCTTCAAGGTAATCGTGTATTGTCAACAGACGTTCGGAAAGAGGTCTCCGGCTGAGCGTACCTCTCAACGGTGTCCAGTCCAGCGGACCATAAAAGGGATAATCGGGTTTCTTGGGTGCGAGTGTTTTTCCGAAAGGGTATGTTATTGAAATGATAAAACTGTGTTCTTCTCCCCGCTGATAGGAATAGCCGCATGAAAGCCACTGCCATGGCTGCCAGCGTATGCCGTAGTTGTAGTTGGATGAAATATCGCCTCGTCCCATGGCCAATTTCTTTGCGGGGTCGTATTCAAGAAGCAATGAGAGATTGTCCTGAACCTTCCATTCAGTACCTGCGAACAGGCCGTCCAGTTCTCTCATATCGGTGCTTTTTTCCCGGAAGAGTGAGCCGAACATATTTGCGCCGTATCCGATGGTAATGTCAAAATTGCCGACCTGCTTGCTTAAAACAATGTATTCGTTGAAAAAGTGCTGGTGTTTGTCGGCACCGTGGAAGTCGTTCACGCCGAATACAACGGCCGGGAATAGAGACGATTCTTTAAACAAGAGCATTTTGAAATCAGCCGCCTTGTCTTTGTGGTATCCGTAGCCGCCCCAAACCGGGCCTGTCGCTTTTTCGTCGCGCATTTCAATAATGCGCCCGTTCAGTTCAAGGAAAGGGAGGAAACCGAAGGTTACCGCATAGTTCCTGTAGGGATAACTGTCGGAAACGGTAAATCGCAGGTCGCCGTCAGCTATAAGGCGTGCAGTAGGTATCCTTAACAGACCTGTACCTCCCCAGTAATTAGGTCCTGCATAAGTGCAGAAAGGGAGTATTGCCAAGGCAAACAAAAAAAATATCCTCCCGACTTTCATTCTTGTTCACTTTATCCGCAAGAATCCGAAGACACAGGGATTTTTAGTGTTTGTGGGTAGATGTTGTGCTCAGCGCGGCGATTAAAACTCCTGCCAGAGTTACCACAATGATACCGCCGACGAGGACAGTTGTCCCCGCTACTGCAGCGGCGGTTAACCCGAGTGTTATACCGGAAGCATTAAATGCAGATGCAATATCCGCCGGTGTCCCCGCCAGAAAACCCCCACCGAGCTCTTTGGGAATAGAAACCGCTATCTGCCCTTCAGGCAAGGTTTTCGGCAGTACGGCATGAAAATCTATCCCTTTCTGGGACTTCAAGGAGTCCAGTTGTTGCTCCGTGATGGTATAAGAGCGCAGATTGCGCAATCTCATTGTCCCCTGCTTTTCAGCCGAGTGCAAAGGCATGGATGTTGTCCCCATAAGTAAGGCTGCTATGCTCACACTACAAATCAGTTTTCTCATTCTAAGCCTCCTTGTGCTTACAAATCAATAAACCTTCAGTGAACCTTGTCTCGTCTATTCAAGCAACCTTCTTTACTGTGCAAAGAAGGTTAAGACTCACTGGTTAATTTTCAAGTTAAATCTCACTTGAGATTTTATTACATTACTTCAAATTGTCAAATTTAATTATCACCCTAATTATATACCCACATTTATTTTTGTCAAGTACATTGTCATTGCCACATGATTTTCTTACACTTTTTGCTAAATGAATTTCTTGCAAATTGTGTTTTTTATTTCCAAAATTTTCAATCAGAAGGAATTGTAAAACACCTTTTTAAAAATGTCAAATTTATTTTTCACTTACCTGTTCTTCCCAAAACCGAGCATCTGCCTTTTCTCTTTTCTCTATCGGTTCTACCGGTAATTCCTCTCCTTATATCGGAATTTCAGATTATTTCAATTGAGGGTGGGTTGCCATATGGAGGTAAACTCCATCTTTTCATCTGATTTTTCTGTAGATATCTTTCCTGTGTCCAATTGCTTCTGCAAAAATTTTACTCTTCTCCACGGTATAGATAATCCGGTAGTCCGCTATTCTACAGGAAAATTCTCCCTTCAGGTCTCCAGTCAGATGTTTCCCAGCAAAAGGATTATTCTTTAACAACAGCAGTTTTACCTGCACTCTTTTTTTAATCCTTTGTGGAAGTTTTTCGTAGTTTTTTATGAACGTATCTGTCAGAAAGAGATTATATTTCACGTCTTGCTCCCGAAATATTCTTTGTAGGACACATATCTCTTGTTTCTTATGTCCTCTTTTGCCGCAACGATGTCTTTCAGGAGTACCTTATCAGCGAGTATCTCAAGAGTTTCCATCTCTTCGAGGCTCACTATTACGGCTTTTGCCTTGGACCTTTGCGTGATGATATATCTTTCTCCCAGTGATATCTCTTTTATTATCTGCGGCAATTTTTCCCTTGTTGCCGCAATGCCTATAACCTTGTCCATATATACCACCTCCAATATGGATTGTACAGTTAACCGTACACATTGTCAATGGCAGATTGACTAAAAAGGCAGAATACTGGTAAAATCTCAGTAAACCCCGTATTGTCATTGCAAGGCTTGTACCGAACGGATGTGAGGGAACTGATTCCTTCACCTGTCATTGCGATGCTTCAAATGACAAAGCAATCTACATGACAGACTCGGAACAATCTCCGCAATCTAAATCAGATTGCCACGGCAAAATACGCCTCGCAATGACAGAGAGCGTCAGATTGCCGCGTAAAATACACTCGCAATGACAAAAAGCATCGGATTCTTGCTCCTCATACGGCCCCGCAATGACGTGGTTGAGTGAAGACTTACAAATGTTGTTATCTGCTGTATCTGCCGACAAGGGTTCCCTGAGCGAGGATATTTCCCTGCATAGCATCCAACAATTCCTGTTTTGTCGCAGAAGGACGCAGGTCCAACATTTTATTTAGGGCATATACCTTGAAGTAGTAGCGGTGTATTCCACCA
>CAYOYL010000091.1:0-2303 GCA_964408175.1 uncultured bacterium | reverse complement strand
ATGTAAAGAACTGGATATCCCGTTGAAAACGGCATTGTACGGGAAGGAACAGATACCGCATGATGAGATGAGAGACCGTTTTTACAGCCAAATATCCTGTATAGTTCATCCTACCCGGGGAGAAGGTTGTAGTAACACAATTATGGAGGCACTTGCTCTTGGAATACCAGTCATTACCACGAAAGCCGCAGGGTTCCACGGAGAGATGCTGGAGAATGGTAAGAATGTCCTGTTTTGTGAAAGAACTGCTGAAAGTATTAAGTATTATATAGAATGGTTAAGAAAGGATAAAACGCTTTACGACAGGATGAGAATAGAAGGCAGGAAATTTGCTGAGCAATACCACGACATTAGGAAGGTAGCAAGAGAATACGAGAAAGTGATTCAATCTTGTTATGAAGCGAATAAAAACAGGGTTGTAATACCAAACCCTAATAAGGGGGGTAAAGTGAAGGTAAAAGCGTTGAAATCGGTGTTTTTGGATGGTGTGGGGAAGAAGATGAGAGGCGAGGTATTTGATATGCCTGAAGAAAAAGCGATAAGACTTAATGGAATTTTTGTGGAGATTGTGAAAAAAGAAGGGTATGTAACAATAAAGCCCGCAGCACCGGTCAAGAAAGTGGTTGCAGCACCTGCAAGAGATAAGATGATACGTGAGCCTGTTAACGCAAAGCAAGAGATTGTAAATCCATTGAAATGTCCTGTTTGTGGGTTTATTGCAAAAACACAACTCGGTCTGGCTGCTCATATGCGTAAACATAAGAAAAAATAAAGGAGAACCGCTATGCTGGTAACCGTTGAAGATGTGAAAGCAAGTTTGCTGCCGGAGATGTATGCCGATACAGATGTAGATTTCATACAGCAGTTGATAGACGGAATTACTGATATAGCAGAGGAGTTCACCAACTGCTATCTAAAATACGGGGAGTACACGGAGATATTTGATGGCAATTATGAAGTAACAGTTATCCCCCTGAAAGGAATAAAAATCTGGAGTATCGGAAGCGTAAAGTTTTCCGATGTTGAACAGCCTGCATCATATTTCAAGATACACGATAAGCTGGCCGGAGTCTATTCCAGCGTTGGATATTCGGATGGGACGTTGAATGTAGAGATAGTCTATACAGCCGGATATGATACGAAGGAAAGTGAAGAAGATGAAGAAGAACGGCACGAGCCACCTGCTGGACTGAAACGTGCGATTATAGACGAAGTGGTGTTGAGATATGAATATCACCGGTCGCAGAGTAAAACAGGTGAGCAACTGAACGATTTAAAAAAAGATTTTTTAAGTAAAGAGAGTAAAGAATATTTTAAGAAGTTACGAAGGGTGGCTTAATGGTAAATGTAAAAATAGAGGGAGTAACGAAGGTAGTAAATAATCTGGCAAGAGTGAAGCCTATTTTAAGACAGGAACGGAAGAAGGCCGTTACTCAGGCATCGGTATATCTGATGAATTACGTGCAGCGTAATAAATTGTCGGGACAGGTATTGAAACGAAGGACCGGCCGGCTGGCAGGTAGTATCGGATATAAGGTGGAGGAGGCAGGAAATACATTCAGCGGGCGTGTAGGCTCGCCTGTGGAGTATTCCGCAATCCACGAGACTGGCGGGACGATAAGAGCTGTAAATACTAAATACCTTACTATACCGATGCCTGCGGCTCTGACACCGGCCGGGGTAGTAAAAAAACCTGCGAGACAATGGGTTAATACTTTCGTCAGGAGAATTAGGGGGAATTTGTATATTTTTTCAAAAGAAGGTGGACAACCAGTACCAATATTTTTATTAAAACAGTCGGTGAATATCCCGAAACGGCCGTATTTCGCACCTGCATTGAGAGAAACAAGGAACAGGATAATAGACATAGTAGGTGAAGCGGTTACTACGACGGTGAGGATAGTAAATAGAGGGCAATAAATGGATGCTGAGACAATTATAAAGAAACTGCTGGATGTACTGGAAAGCTATGCTGGACTGTCCTATGTCAAACGCGTGTTTGTGGGGGACCGGCAGCAGATATACGGTGACAGTTACCCGTGCATTGTTCTGGAAACGGTTGCTGACCGGTTGGTAAGTGTAATTGAAGGCAACGTCCAGGAGAATAATCTCGTTATCCAGATTATCCCTGCGATATTGATACGTGACAGAGAGAAAGCGCTGATAGGCGATGCTACGTTTAAGGGCATTTTGGATTTTATGGTCGATATAAAGAGCGCATTGCGTCCAGTGTATCCGTCGTTGGGCAGAACATGCCTGTATTTCAATCTGGGCGTACCGGATATAGCGGATTTCCCGGATAT
>CAYOYL010000090.1:0-3732 GCA_964408175.1 uncultured bacterium | reverse complement strand
CAATCCCCTGATGGTAACGACTCCCTGTTTCCAAAAGATAAGATTGTCATATACGGCCCGTTAAAACTGCTGAGGAAATTTTGACCGAACCGATAGAAATTCCTTTCATTCAGCCAGAGCGCCCATCGGGTCCCACGGAGGCAGTTCTACAGGGCGTTTTTTATAGATATTCAGGAGAGATTCCGAAAGATGTTTTTTGTGGACCACGACCTCGTAGAGATATTCATCAAACCACGAATCGCTTATAATCAAATAGCCATCCTTTCCTGTCTTATCCCCATGACTGTTTTCAACGCGCCACTTTACAGGCATCCCCTTCTTTAAATCCACGCCTGTAAACAACATGGCATGGGTCATCCTGCTGTCCCCGTATTCCAGCCGCTCTGCCTTATCCATAGAGAAGTCCGTCCCATAAAGCAGTCTGTAGTCATAAAGTTCAGTATCCAGTATACCGAGGTCCCTATGAAGGTATTTGCCAAAATCACAGCCGAACCAGACAGGTTCATCGCTCTGGATGGACTTTTGTGCCGCCTTCTTAAGAACCTCCATCTTCAGGTTGAGATACCGTATGATATTCCCCTCTATGACATTGCCCAGAAATTTTATGGTGTAGACGTCTTCATAGTGTTTGTCAGACATAGGACAGTTAATAAGGCAAACCATATCTTTAAGGTTCAGGCCCACATGCTCCCTGAAGAAACCCTGCGGAGTGAGGTTTTCAAACCTGTGGAACTTCCCCTTCTTATCATTTACCTGCCAGTCAAATCTCCTCGGGGGTGTGCCCAGGTTAACAACCAGCATCTGATAGATGGTCTCCAGCATGCCTTCTTTCATTGTCCTGAGGCTGTTAACGGACATCCCCTTGTGATATTCAGTACGCAGGGTCTTTGCATATTCCCTTAATTTTCGTGTGATTAGTCCATTCATGTTGCTGGAATTACTGCTCTGGAAACTCTCCGGCATGCTCTCCTTGGGAACAACCCCATACTTTTCTATAATGTTTGCAAACATCTGCCACTGCCCGCCATCCTGAATGGGGTTTTCAAGAAGGTACATCATCAGACGATTGTTCCATTCCTCTTTCAGTGTGGCCAGGCAGTTTTCTAAAAAGTAGTTGGACTTCTCCAGTTTATCCCAGAACATAAAATAGTTCTGGGAAAACTCAAACTGTTTCAGGTTGTACTTACGCCCCATATATATCCTCAAAAGATTAAGACCTGCAAATATCCAGCACCTTCCGCTTTTTTCCTGGTTGGTCACCTTCATTTCACCGCTTACCATATTTGAAAAGGTGTGATTAATCCTGCCAAAAACTTCCCAGTTCATTGCAATGTTATCAATCTGGCTGTGCGTAACTGCATTTCTTGCCAGACGCAGATTAGGGTTTAAATCCGCTTTTTCCCCGAACCTGCGGATAGACTCCAGAGACAGATTTTTATGTATAACAGACATCTTTTTCTCCTCTTATTTTTCTTGTTTTAAATGTAAAAATCACCATATTATAACATACATTGTCAGCCGCAGGTCTTTTTTATCCGGGCATCTCCGGGGAGTCTGCGTACACCCTGTGTTCTCTCTGCAACGCATCCTGAATGTTGCAACTACCGTTGATATTGTAATAGTTCAAAATATGTGAGACAATTTAAAATAGTTTTGATTTATCTCAAAAACACAGGAGGTGCACTATGAAGGTTACCATTATATACGATAACACTCTCATCAAAGAAGGCCTCAATCCGGACTGGGGATTTTCCGCTCTGGTTGAGGTAGAGAATACGCCCGTTATTCTGTTTGATACGGGAGGAGATGGAGATATATTACTGTCCAATATGGAGGTCTTGAAGATAGACCCCGCCTCTGTTGAAGAGGTATTTATCTCACATCCCCACTTTGACCACATTGGAGGTCTGGCAGGCTTTCTCAGCAGAAACAACAAGGTCAAGGTCTGGGTCCCCCCCTCTCTCAGAGGTGTCAAGAACGCAAAAGAGGTTGTTACTGTAAAGGGACCTACCGAACTTCACGGCGGTGTCTATTCCACAGGAGAATTAGAGGAGATAGAACAGTCTCTCTGCGTTAAGACTGAAAAGGGGATAGTGGTTGTTGCAGGTTGTTCTCATCCCAAAATGGAAGGCATCCTGAAAGCAGCCTCTCAGTTCGGGAATGTCTACGGTATAATCGGCGGGCTGCACGGGACACCTCCTGAGCCACTGAAAGGTCTGAAACTGATATGTGCCACCCACTGTACCCAGCACAAAGAGGAAATAAAAGCCCTTTATCCCGAGGCATATATAGAAGGTGGAGCCGGGAAGATAATTGAGATTCAGTAAAACTTTTTTAAACCTCTCCTGTTTTATGATGATTCTCTGGCAGACCTCTTATATTATATGTCTTAAAAACAAAGCACTTCTGATAGTTGCCCGAAGATGCAAAAAAGAGTATATTATATAGGAACTTCTCACCCGGAGGGTTAGCCTAACTGGCAAGGCAGCGGATTTGAAATCCGCCGTCCGCAAGGACATGGGGGTTCAAATCCCTCACCCTCCGCCCTTGTGTATCAACAGTTTCCGCTGTTTTAGACTGTTCCTACAGCAACCAAGCTTTCTTCAGGTATGCCAACTGTATGCCACGATTTTTGCTTCTTCTTCTCTTCTATCTTGACCAGTTCATCGTAAATTTCGCCCAGATTATGCACGAGATAATGGGAATGTATTCCGTTCACCGTATGACCCATTAAATATTCAACAAATACGGGATTACATCCCATCCAGTATAACCTGCTGCAAAAAGTCCTCCGAAAGTCATTACAGGTGATATCCGTAATTTTTGCTTTACCTGCCGCTTTTTCAAGCCAATGGTCAATCTTGTTAGAGGTGACAGGACTATCTAAAGCATCGGTGAAGAAGCAACCTGCATCTGGCGAGGATTCCATCTGCTCTCTGACTACCTGAAGCAACCGTTCGGATGCAATCGGGAACTTGGTTTCCACCCCGTTTTTCTCCCTAATTAAGGCAAAGTGTGGAATACCGTTGCTTAAGAAAAACTGATCCCTTTTGAGAGAGCATATTTCGTTTATCCTTAAGCCCGTCTCAATCGCAAATACCAGCACCCTTCTGAACCATTCCTGTTCACAGGCCTTAAGTAGTCGGGTCTCCTCCTGTTCCTCATCTATCAAAATTCTTCTCCGCTTGTTATCCAGACGGATAGGCTTGACCTTCGCAACAGGATTATCATCCACCCATTTCTGCTCCTTCGCAAATTCAAAGACCCTGCTTAAATATCCCCTGTTGTAATTGATGCTCCTGTCGGATATTCGTCTTCCTGTCCTCACAACCCGTTGCTTCTCCTTCTCCATCCAGTCCTCAATACGAGAGGATAAAATATCAGTTACCTTGCATTTCCCGAACTCAGCCACTACATCCTGATGGCAAAGTTCCTCCCGATGAAAAGACTTCTTTTTTCCTCGGCATCTCTTCTCAAGGTATATCTCGGAAACCTCTCTAAAAGAAGGAACTGGCTTCGGCATATCCGAAAGAAGCCCATCGTTTCCAGGAGCCTCAAGTATCTTTTTGAAAAGCAGAAAACCCACTTTCTCAGCATCACGCTTTTTCTCACAGCGAGTGCTAAACCTATGTCTTTTATTGACTCCCCAAGAAAGATCAACATAAAAATATCTGCTTTTCTTCTGTTTAAAAAACCTCATCTTAGTATCCTCCTTTTTAAGGAGGATTTCTC
>CAYOYL010000089.1:0-9456 GCA_964408175.1 uncultured bacterium | reverse complement strand
GACAATCTGGAAAATTCCTCTATCTATTGCCTTTTTGACATCAAGAGACGGACTCTCTTTCCAGAAGGGGGTACACCTGCACAAAAAGTCCATATCAGGGACGTAGCAATCCATAATGCCCGTATGAGACGCCACGTTAAAAAAGTCCTTGTCTTCAGGGATTACGCTGAAAGAAAAAGGTGGTTTGCCATAAGGCTCCAGGTTCCATAAATGCGCAGACGGGTCAGACCATGGCTTCCCCACCCTGATAGGATTCATAAGGTACCTCTGTCCCCTCTTTTTAAGGAATGGCAGTGCCCTCAGTCCGATTTCACCAAAGTGCGCATTTACTGTTCTGGAAGGGGTTATACCCCACTCTGCAAATTTTCTGTCAACCACCTCAAAGTTCTTCTCAAGGACATCTTCAGGAAATTCCTCCCCATTGTGTTTCATATAGACAGGAAATTCATTGATGTTCTCAGGGTCCCTGAAAGCATGTGCGGAAAATTCTGCAAGGCCATCATGATGTTTCTGTCTGATATACCTGACATCACTCTCCTGTATGTCGTCTAAAAAGAGACCTGCATTGGGAATGTATCCATATCTGTTAAAAACATCCAGCCACCTGAGTTTTTCAACGGTCTCCTTAAAGATAGCCACAGGACTTCCAGAAAAAGAGACGTCATCAATCCTTGCAGTAACAAAGGGCGGCATTGCCTTCATTATAAAAGGCTTTTTCGCCGACCATGAGATACTGCCGCGGAACAGGCCATCTAACCCCTGAGTAAATCCCATGTTTTCTTCCTGCCACAAAGAAGCGGAGACGAGAAAAAAGACCACCTTGCCCTTTCCCATCTTCTTATAGAGGCCGCAGATATTCTCCTCTTCATCCAGCAAAAGAGGACTCCAGCCATCAGGTAGAGATACAGGATAACTCAAAACAGGCTGTTTCAGTATAACCTCCTGTTTTGCAGGATGCTTCTGTATCTGGTTTTCGGGATAAATCTTCAGAAGAGAGACCTTTTCCGAAGAACCTTTCTCAATGCCCAGACCTTTCAGAAAAGAGTCTGGATACCACTCAAGATATCCATCCAGTACCACCAGTCCCATACCCTGAGATACCGCCTTAAGTATGGTATTGGTCTCTTCACCGCTTAGAGACTTGCCTATCCCTTCCTGTCCCAGAATCAAGAGGTGGGTATCTTCAATCTCCTCATGGGATATCCTTGACCGTGAAAGGTCTATCATCTCATAATAGACCCCGAAATGCTCCAACGCCCGCGATATGGACTTGTATACTCTCCTGTAATTAACAGGCTGTCCTGCATCAACAACAAGTTTGGTTTTCATTTATCCCCTCTGAATACAACCACAAACGTGCGCCTCCGTAATCACAGGTGCGCGTACAGGTAATAATAGTTGATAATGATACCGCCGCCATACGGCATTGCCAGTTTTTCTTTGACATTCATCCAAGAAACGTGGCCGTCAGCCCACAGGATATTTGTACCTCCATTGTGATGGTATCCGACGTTGTTATAGTGCGTATAGTCAAAACCGTCTCTTGCATATGCGGTGAAAGTGGGTTCAAGCATGAAAATTTTCTTATGCGGGTTCCTCACCTTTACATACCTTGCCGGATTTATGGGAGGCCAGAGACCTGCGAGCGACCTGCTGGGCATATAGTGCGCATTAACATTCTTATTTGTCGGACACCCTAACCTTATCTTCTTCATACTGGTATTGCCGCCTATGTAGGGAGAAAGACATCCTCCGTTATCGTACCAGCGCAGGCCCGTGTATGGCGAAGGAGATTCCCTTATCCAGAAAAAGTATCCGTCAAAATCTTGGATATACATCATTGTTGCAAACCCTATCTGCTTAAGATTGTTAATGCAGACAGCCTGCCTTGCCTTTTCCCTTGCCTGCGACAGCGCAGGCAGAAGCATTGCCGCCAGAATCGCTATGATAGCTATAACCACCAGTAACTCAATCAGCGTAAACCCTTCTCTTCTTTTCATACTTCCTCACCTCCTCGTTTAACGTAGAAAGTATGCTGCTTTCTCTCACCGACATTGTAACACACCCCTCTTTTTTTTGTCAACGACCTGAATTGAGCCATAATAAATCTATATGAGAAGATAAGCAAAACGGCTCAGCGATATCAGGGATAAGGAAAAAGGTGAGATTTTAAAAGACTCATACAGTATTGCCAGATTCTCTTTAACATATGATATGGTCTTTCCTCATCTGGGTAGTAGGTTGTTACACTCCTGACATTTATAGTATACTTAATGCGTATATCTGAAAGGAGGGTGCACAAATGTATATAGCGGAAATAGCAGTCAGTGCTTTGACAGTTGTTTTGTTCCCGTTAATTGTAAAAACAGCCCCGGCCATGGCTGAAGATAAAATATTCAGGGAAGGGACAGAATGGTTTCAGAGTAACACACCAAATGCTGTCAGTGTTGACAAACCGAGGGTGTTGTTAATAGGTGATTCCATAACAGCACAGTACTACGGTGCGGTGAGAACGCTGCTGCAAGAAAAGGCATATTGTTCGTATATTGCCACCTCCGCAGCGATAGCCGACCCTGTCTTCCTTCAGCAGATGGAACCAATGTTTTCCGGCTACGAATATGCTGTTATCCACTTCAACAATGGGCTTCATGGATGGGACTATACAGAGGAAGAATACCGTGCAGGCTACGAACGAACATTAGATTTCTTTCGCAAGAAGGCACCGCAGTCAAGGTTGATAATTGTTCTCTCCACTCCGGTGAAACCCGGCAGTAACGTGGATAACAGGCTAAATCCACGGGTGGACGCAAGGAATAAGATAGTCAGGGATATAGCAAAAAATCTCTCTCTTGAGGTAAATGACCTTCATTCCATATCAAAAGACAAGCCGGACATTTACTCAGACAACTTCCACTATAAAAAAGAGGCAGTAGACCTTCAGGCAAGGCAGGTAGCAGACAAGATACTGAAGGTTATTGGTGAAAAGCAGGACGTAAGATGACCTCCTCCCTCCGGCGGAAGTATCCGGCAGTCTCTTTCACCATCAGGTCAAGGACCGCAGGGTCCTGTATGCCGTGCATGGCAGGATACGGGTCCCCTCCCGGTCCCAGCGGTTCAGGGGTGCAGAAACAGTTTTCGTTGTTGTAGCCAACGATGTAAAGTGCCTTAAGGATTGTATCTACGTCCATCATCCCTCTTCCCAGCGCCATGCGGTTGGTATCCGCCATGTGAAGGTTGATAAGATAGTCCCCGTATTCCAGTATCGTTCTTGCAATATGTTCCTCTTCTGTAAGCATATGGTAGATGTCCCCGTTAATTTTGTTTATCCAGGGGTTACTGACTGCCTCAATATATCCCTTTGCTTCCCTGAAGGTATGACAGAAACTGACCTCAGCCGAGCGTATGGGCTCTATCGCACCTCTTATCTCTGCCTGCTGGAAAAACGCGGCTGTTTTCTGAAGGGTCTCCACAGAGCGGTGAAACTCAAAACTGTCATATGGAACAGGCCTGCCTACCGCTCCGGGGACAATAAGCATATACCCTGCCTTAAGAAATGCACCGAGTTCGAGGTTCCTCTTTATGTAGTCTATGGCATTCTGCCTCTGTATCCCACTTACGGAGGAGAGGTCGTTTTCTGCCGAGAAGATACCGCAGATACCGGCTACGCGTATACCCTCTCCTTCGGTAATTTTCTTCACTTCTCCTGCGTCATACCCGATGTCACTGCCGTACCTGTTACCGTGGAGCTCAACGTACCTTATGCCGTTTGCAGACAACCTCCTGAGGCCCTTCTCCAGACTTTCCCTGCCGAAACCCCAGTTACTCCATGACAGGTTAAGTCTTCTCTCCATATTTACGCTTGGAAGGATACTGCGGAACCTCTCTGCAATCCCACTGTTGGTTTTCTCATAGTTCTGTCCAATAAACATTTTATCCCCCTGACTTGTTTCATTATACCACAAATAGTTACAGGACTGTTCACACAGGTAGAGCCTGCTCTACCTTAATCAGAAATTATTGGCAAACAGAAACAAATTTGACATATCAATAAATAAATGTTAATATATCAATTAAGATGAGCACGACAGAATCCGTAAAAAAAGTTCCGCTGTATCTGCAGGTAAAACAAGGGGTGGAGCAGGAAATTCAGTCCGGCAGGTGGCAGGTTGGCCAGAAGATATACACCGAGGATGCCTTGATAGAGAAATTCAGGGTAAGCAGGATAACTGCCATCCGCGCACTGAGCGAACTCACGAAAGAAGGCTATCTTAAGAGAGAGCAAGGAAAAGGGACGATACTTATTACCCGCACTAAAAAGAGCCAACCTGAAATAGTATACTTTTTGACAAAAACGCCAGGACACGTTTCCCAGCCCCTTGCAGAGTCATTGTTGAAAAACCTCGGAGGTAACGGCTACCACATAATAACGTATGATGCTTCTTCCTTCAATTTCAATGATGATACAATAAAGCAGATGCTTGATTTCAGGGGAAAGGCGGTAGTGATAATCGGCGACTTTGATTTTCCATTTTACCTGCTTGACAGGTACCGCGACAAACTTCCCCGTATCTTTTTCGTCCTCGTTTACGAAGGGCAGAAAAAATACCCGGGCACCTACATAACTTCTGATTTCTTTTTCGGGGGATATCTGACCGGGAAACACCTGATAGAACGAGGCTATGACAGGTTCATATTTTTTACACTCTCTCTTCATAAGACTTCCATACACGCCAGAAAACTGGAAGGGATAAAGAAGGCAATGGCAGAAAAGGGGATTCATACGGATAAATTGTTGATAGTCGAGCAGGAACGCGGCGAAAACAGGGATGAAGAGGCCATGGAAAAACTGTCGGTTGCCGTAAAAGAATCCGGTAAGAATGTTGGGATAGCCTGCTGTCTTGACTATATGGCATCCTCCGCCTACAGGGTAATAAAAAATCTCGGGTGGAAGATACCTGATGATGCCGGGGTTACAGGATATAACAATACGCCCTGGGTGAGGGTATTTAACCCGCCGTTGACCTCTGTTTCCATCAGGGAAGCAGACATAGGGAAAGAGACCGCACTGGCTATAAGAGGGGATTTAAGAACAGATAAACTGGTTGCTCCCATTCTGTTTGAGAGAGCCTCAACAGACAGGGGAAAAGGAGAATGAGATGGAAAGGATGAGATGCAGTAGAAGGACAGGTTTCACTCTCATAGAACTTCTTGTGGTGGTGGCGATAATTGCAATATTGGCGGCGATGCTTCTGCCGGCACTATCACAGGCGCGAGAGAGGGCAAGGCAGGCGGCCTGTATGAACAACCTGAAACAGTTCGGTCTGATGTTTTTTATGTATGCACAGGACTATGATGACCATGTTTTGTATACATCCTTCAGGTATTACGACGGTACCAATAATTCATCCTTCGGGGCGTATGACCTGTTGATGAGGGGCGGTTACCTTGTGATGAAGAGGTACGGGGGAAGTGTGCACCTGTGTCCGAGCCTGAGGCGCTTCTGGTACGGTCCTGCACACCCCTATTCCAAGTTCAGTTTTACCGTTCCCAGTTACTACTATGATTTCTGGAATGGATATGTACTTTCAACAATACCGCATATACAGGCAAGTCTGAAGAAACTCGGTATGATGAGACAACCGGATAAGATTATACTTTTTTATGATAGGCAGCTGGGACAGGGCAATGGTTTCGGGGTTGAGGTAAGCGATGCAATCTGCTCTGCGTGGAGTTATGGAATGGACGTAACAATGTATCATCGCATCGGACCCCATAACGGCGGGCATAACGTCCTCTTCGGGGACGGCAGCGTGAGATACCTGAAGATAGGGGACTACAACACTGAAATCAAACCCTACACCACTACGAGATGGAGTGTATATCCGTAAACAAACCCGCAAACAAACTTATTGGGAAAAGAGGAGGTGTTATGTACAAATCTTTTTTTCTGTATTTGTTTTTTTCTGTATTTCTGTTTTGCCCGGGGGCTGCTCACACACAGCAACAGTTAGTCAACATTCCCCTGCACGGGGATATTAATGCAGGCAGCAGAGGTGTGTCAAAAATGTCTTTTGTCCGAAGGAGTACAGCCTGTTTCTATTCTCCTGAAGAGGACAGAATCGTTGAGGTCAAACCGAACATCCCACGACAGATATCTATTGAGGGTCATCCTTCTGGCGACGGACGCGGGGTTCTTTTTGAGAACTACGCGGAGAATACCCTGCTCAACTCTTCTTTTGAGATGGCAAAGCCGGATGCCCACTGGGCCGCGGAAGGTTTAAAGACCTCTGATACGGCAATCCACGGTTCACATTCACTTGAGGTAACCGAAAAAAAGGCCCTCCTACGTTCAACAGCGGCGGTCCCGCTCACGCCCATCGGTGCCCACTACTTCACCCCGACATTCACCGCATACATATACACACCTGACGGCAAAAGCCCTGCCGGCAGAGTGAGACCCGCTGTCTGGGCGGCCGTAGAAACCGGCCCCAAAGAGGCGGAGATATTCACCTCATACTTTGCACACAAGAAATATGCGCCTTATGAATTTCAAAAGGTTGGCAGCGGAAACTGGTGGAGAATGCTTGCCAGGATTCTGGAGAAGGAGTATGGGCTGAGTTATTATTTCGGACTTGAATTTACAGGCGCGGAAGGGATAAAGGTAGACGCCTTACAGATGGAGAAAAATTCTCTCCCCTGGACCGCAAGTTCCTATATCCCCACTCTCGATAAACCCGGGATAAGGCAGACCGACGTATTGATGGTAAAAGGTGAGAAGTTTGACGTAAGCAAAGGGGGAAGTATAAGTCTCTGGATACGTGTGACAAACCCCGGCGGCCGCGTGGGAAATCTACTCCAGCATCCTGCATCAAGTGCGGCAGAAAACCGTATTTTTATATACGGGCAGGGCGTACAGATAGGAAAACCGGCAATGAAATTCCAGGAAAGCATCTGGGAAGCACCGCCCGTGAAGAAGGAATATAACGGCTGGCGTTTTGCCGCCGCAACATGGGATGGCGAAAAGGCCTTTCTGTACCTTGACGGCAGAGAGTTCTCAAAAACAAAGAACCCGTGGAAGTACAGCGGCCTCGCAGAATGGACGGGTGAATTCCTTATAGGCAGCAACGGTGGACGGTCAAGCAACGGGGCCGAAGGGATTGTAAGAGATGTAATACTGTGGGACCGGCCTCTCACCGAAAATGAAATCCGGGTGATTTATGAAAAGGGTGAGGTGGATAAAAAGACCCTGACAGCCGCACATCTGGCAGAAGATAAAGAGAAAAAGAAAAAAATGGAGGGCGTTCCGATAAAATATTCCCTCGAGAAAAGCGGCAGTGTGACCGTAGGCATCTATGACAGCAAGAATACACTGGTAAGGTACCTGCAGACAGGTGTAACGGCAGAAAAAGGAGAGCACACCGTATACTGGGACGGCCTTGACAACGAAGGCAGGCCGCTTCCCTCCGGGGACTTCACGTACAAGGGCGCCGTCAGCAAACTGAAGGCTGAATGGATAACGACCGTCGGCAACAGCGGCAGACCGCCGTGGGGCGATACAAAGGTGCGCACTGGACTGTGGAATTCCATATGCAGGGGTCCGGACGGCGGCATCATAGGAAGCAGCTTCACAGGTGAAGGCAACAGGATGGTTCAGCGTTACGACAGAGAGGGCAACGTCATATGGACATGCGGCATACCGCCCGTAAACCAGAGGCACTCGGTGATAGCCGCTGACGAAAAATACGTTTATGTGGTAATGTTTCCTGCATCGGTATCTTCTCCCGACGGCAGGCCGCTCACTTATGAGCTCCTCTGGCGGCTGGACATTAAGACCGGACATCCTGCTCCATGGTCAGACGGCAGCCAGTTGAAACAGATTACCGAATCCCGGAGCGGCCATCCCGAACTGAGAGAGTTCTATTACACCTCAGGACAGGAGATGTTTATTTCGTGGGAGTTGTACGACATAGAAGCAAAGGACGGAAAGATTTACATGCCTTTGAATAAGAAAAAGACCATACGGATAGTGAACGCTGGAACACTGGAGAAAATAAAGGAGATACCGCTGGCTCAATCACCGAGGTGTATCGCTGTGAGGCAGGATGGGGATATATACGTAAGTTACAGAGACAGTGTTGAAATAGTCTCAGCCAGAGACGGTAAAAACAAACCTTTTGCGAAAGGACTGGATTCCGCCTGGGACGTGGAGATAGACAAACAGGGAAATGTCTACGTCTCTGAACTGGGAAGAAGCCGCAGGATAAAGAAATTCTCTTCCCGGGGAAGACTTCTGCAGACCTTCGGCGGCAAATGGGATAATCCCTACTCGTATACCAACATAGACGGCAGACTCGACCGGTTTGCCTTCCCTGTCAGTCTGTGCGTCCAGGATGACGGGATTGTATGGGTAGCAGACCTCGGACACGGCAGGATAGCGCGCCTTGACAGTAATGGAAGGTTTCTTCCCGAAATAGAAACCTTCGGGATGGGAGGGATGGATGGCTCTCCCGCACTTCTGCCTACGGAAGAAGGCCTGCAGGTTTATTCGCAGGTCACAACCGACTATTCGGGACCCATAGGGATACTGATAACCCGGTATGACGTTGATATTAAGAACAGGGAATGGAAGACGATATACCGCTGGCTTGTTCCCGGGCCGGTGCTGAGCAGGGAACCCATGCTGGCAAGGAGACTTCCCAACGGCAGGACATATCTATTTATCCTCGGCAGGTATCCTGCGGTCTTCGAGGTAATGGACAATAAACTGGTCTTCTGTACTGCATTACTGCACACCCAGCCTTTTGGGAGGAGACAGAATCCCGAAGTCTACGCTTCGGATATCTACGGGGCACGGCACCTGGGCTGGCCCGGCATGCACGCGGCAAAACAGGTAGTCACCGACCTGAAGACGCTGAATCTCCTTGACCCCGCCACGGGTGAGCCGAGATGCCGGATGGTATGGACAGACCACAACAGGGACGGCAGAATACAGACAGGAGAGGTTACGGTATCTCCCGGGTACACAGGCGATGAAGGGGTCTTTTATTCATACAACGACGGAGATGTGGACCAGGGGGGCAACCTTTTTATCTTTGACTACGGCAGGCGTTTTGACAAACAGACCTTCTGGCGATTTGACCTGCAGGGCTTTGACAGGGCAGGTAACCCTGTATATGACTGGAACAAAGGGAAGAAACTCTGGTCAATGTTTGACCACATTGGAGAGATGCCGAACGAAGGGAAAAGTTGTGTTATATACGGCAAGAAAGCCGACAACGAGGGAAACGTTTATGTTTCAACCGGCGTGGGAGCGGGTTGCTTCCCCACCCATGTGAATATCCAGAGCTACAGCGAAAACGGCAGACTGCGCTGGAAGTTCGGTGAGAAGGCAAAGGGATACAAGAGCCTGCCGGGCGAATTTAATGCTGTTACCGGCTTTGCAGGCATCGCCGGAGA
>CAYOYL010000088.1:0-8355 GCA_964408175.1 uncultured bacterium | reverse complement strand
TATAAAGAGCGCATTGCGTCCAGTGTATCCGTCGTTGGGCAGAACATGCCTGTATTTCAATCTGGGCGTACCGGATATAGCGGATTTCCCGGATATGACGGGCAAGTACGCGGTGATGGAGATGAATGCGGTGTACAGGGAGAGCATATGAGTGTGATATTTACAACGGAATACTCGGATTTGCGGGATAAGTATAAAAACCTGCTGGCAACGGTATTTACTCCCTCGGTATGGACCGCGGAAAAGGCGTATTCGAGAAACGACATTGTACAACCGACCGAGGTAAACGGATATTATTACCGATGTATCCAATCCGGGACAAGCGGAGAAATAGAACCGGTCTGGCTGACGGGATTCTGGGATGAGGTATCTGACGGGACTGTGAAATGGCGACAGGAAGAACCGGTGCACCTGCTGGATACCGAGCCGGCTAATTTCTCCTATCCCCGCATTGTTGTGACAGACGTTGTGCCGGTGACGGAGATACAGCGTGCCATGGGCAACCAGCCGGCAAGCGAGTTAATGACCTACGTACAGATAACAGCGTACCAGCTGGATAACAAGACATATCAACAGACACGGTTGCAGGCATACGATTTGCTCGGACAGGTACAGGGAGTCATCAGGGCATATCCGACAGTGGACGGATTTCCCGGAGTGCTGCGGTCTGTTGCAGGACTGTTTACATTACCAGAAACATTACCGGTATTTTTCAAAATACAGCAGGCCTGGTTGACGCGGCTGCTGGTAAAGAGGGAGGCATAAAATGGGATATCAGGATACTATTCTCGAGATGTGTGCAGTACGATGGGCGAAAGAGGCGGAAACGGATATTTTACTGCCGGCTATCTGCGATGTTGACAGGAACTCGGAACGTAAGGTTATCCATGCAGCAGGTCAGCGGGAGCCGTATAACGTGTTTCCGGGCAAAGCGGAAGTGTCGGGCAGTATAAAGGATTTCCCGCTGGCTGTTGGGATAGTCGGGATACTGGACCTGATACTGAGCGATGAAACCGTGGGGGACACAAAAGGGAAGATAAAACCTGTAGAGGTTGACGACGGCGATGCACGCTACAGCGGGTACCTTACATCCTTGAAAATATCCATACCGGTGCATGATGCCGTGATGTGCAATATGGACTGGGTAGGTAATGCGGTAGATGTTTCATCGCTTGTTAAATCTGCCATTACGCTGGATGCATTTATCGGCACAGACGTTGCGTTGACAGGCGTTCCGTCAGATGTGGATTTTGAGAGTATAGATATAACACTTACCAATGGGTTGACGGCGAAACACAGCGCACGCGGAACATCAAGGCTGCCGGGTCATCTTGCACAGGGTTATTTCGATGCAGAGGTAAACATTAAGTTCAACGAGGATCCTGACATAGATGTGCTGGCGGATGCGCTGGCCAAGATAGCATCGGGCACGATAACGATAAAATCCATAGCCGGTACATCGCTGGTTATAACGCTTACCAATCTGCAGGCAGGGGATAGCCCGCGGAATATGAACGAGGAGGACATAGTAGATTTCGGGCTGGATTATTCCGCGGAAGGTGTTGCATTTGAGATACCGACATAAGCGGAGGTAGAACGATATGGAAGACAAAATAGTAAAGATAGACGACAAGGAATATGTGCTGCGCAAGTTCGGGATAGAGGAAAAGATTAATATCCGGGACGGCATAATAGATGCATTCGGTAATCTGCGGATGGGTACATTTCAATTCCGGGTGCTGGTTGCTTCACTCGTGTCGTGGAATTATACCGACAGCAATGGTAACGCTGTGGCGCCTACTGAGGCTAATGTAAAGCGGTTTCTTGACCCGAATCACTTTGACAGGCTGGTAAACGCAGCAGTGGAGCTGAACGAGATTTCCGTGTTGGAAAAAAAAACATTATTCAGCGTACCTGCAGGGACCTCGGATGGTCAGTCAAAGCCTACTACAGACAAAGACATCGGGCAAGAAACAAAGTAAAGCAGAAGGCAGAAGATATTGACGATTCAGTTGATACGAGCAGGTATTTTGAAAAGTACTGGCTGATAAAACGGTTCGGCATAGCGGTAATGCAAATGCCGGCAAAGGATGTTGAGGCAATGAGTATTATTGAGGAAATAAACGATTTTTATCAGGCGTTTAAGGTGAGAGAGATGAAGCATAAGAACAAAATAGCAGGTAGACGGCGGGGGAGACGATAAATGTTTGAAGGCGTGACCAATAAAATTGAAGCGATTATAAGCGCCCGGGATGAAACCGGACAGGGACTGACCGAAGCGCAGCGTAACCTGGAGAAATTCGGCAGGGAGGCGACGGCTACGGGTAAGAAGATGATGGCCTGGGGTGCTGCAGGACTTGCCGCATCCGGGATGCTGGTGAAATCCTTCGCTGATTTTGAACAGCAGATGGCCATGGTAGCTACCATGGTTGACGATGATAGGTGGATGCAGATTTACAAACAGGGCATCAGAGAAATTTCCCAGGAGTTCGGGGAAGGAACTGATACCCTTGCAAAAGGATTATACGACATCTTGTCTGCGGGGACTGCTCCAAGTCAGGCGATGGATGTGTTGCGTGCGTCTGTAATAGCCGCAAAAGCGGGTATGTCAGATACGGCGGTGGCGGCAGATGGATTGACAACAATGCTTAACGCCTATGACTTGGAAGCAAGCCGCGCTGGTAATATTTCTGATTGGTTCTTCAGTGTAATCAAACTGGGTAAGACAACATTTCAGGAACTGGCACCGGTTATTGGAACGGTTGCACCGACAGCGGCATTGTCAGGGCTTTCTTTGGAAGACCTGGGTTCGGTACTGGCACTGGTAACTACCCGCGGTGTTAAGACAGATATGGCGGTAACGGGTATCAATGCAACACTGTTAAGTTTTTTGAAACCAACGAAGGAGGCGAAGGAAGCGGCAGCAGAGTTAGGGATTGAATTATCATCCAACACTATAAAAACTAAGGGGTTGGCCGGAATATTTGAAATATTATCACAGGCGGAAGATGACCAGTTGGCAAAGATAATACCCAACGTCCGGGCGTTCCGGGCGGTAGCAGTGGCAGTACAAGATACCGCGCGGCTGGGAGAGATGCATGCGGCAGTAACGAATCGCCAGGGGAAAGCACAGGAGGCTTTTGCCAAGGCAACTGACACAGTGCATTTTTCACTCGGACAGTTAAAACAGGAAGCAGTGGGACTTATGTCAGGATTGGGAGAAGGATTGCGGCCGGTAGTATTGTTCTTATCTGCCACGTTCAAAGTCTTATTCGGGATATTGAACGCTATGCCGCAGCCGTTGAAGACTATTATTGCGCTCGGGCTGGTCCTAGGCAGTGGATTGCTTTTTGTCGGCGGATTTGCGCTGTTTGCTGCCGGGCAACTCGCATTGCTGAGCATAAAAGCGCAATTGGCAGGTATTAGCATGGGCGGGTTTGCTACTGCTACAGGAGTGGCTAACAGTGCTGGTGCGGTTAATATCGGCGTTATGACAGGCATGACGATTGCAATGACAAAGTTTCTATTGATAGTACTTGCCGCAGTTCTCGCCATAGAGGCGTTAACTGCTGCGTGGCAGATATGGCAAGCACGAAAAACACGAAAGGAAGCGGTAGCAAGGGGAGAAGAAGCGGATGAAATCAGAAGAGCATTAGAAGCAGGAGAGATAACACATGAAGAGGCAATGCAAAAAGCCACTGGTATAAGGATGGGTGAAAGAGAAACAGCAACGTACGGCAGAACGTGGGGAATGACAGGATTGGAAAAGATGGGGCATGAAATAGGCAGGTACCAGGAAGTATTTGCGAATATCAGTGTTACAAAAGAGGATGAGATAGGGGAGAAGATTAACGAATCGTTAAAGCCGATAATGGCGGGAGCATAAATGGCAGACAGTAATATGATTAAGCTGAAATGGGGGCAGTTTCCGAACAACAAGATTGTTACCGACGGGTTCTATGCCGAATATCAGGCCAAGGATAAGCAGGATTTTGACAAGACGGAAATGGAACCGTCTTCGGGCGATATAACGACTGCCGCTCAAGACACGTTTTATGAGAAGAACAGCAAAATGCTCATTCTCAAGCCCGATATTATGCCTATTGATATGATAGGCGAAGTCCAGGACGGTAAATTACAGGGTGATTGGTGGGATGTATACGACAGCACATCCAATGACGTGCTGGTATACTCGGGATTTGCAAGTTTTGCGTTGCACACTATAGGTGGAGACCCGAAACGGCAACTTATCTACCAGAAAGTGACTCAATATAAGGCGCAACAGACCCTGCCCTATTCTGCCGTTCGTTGGATAATACGCGCCGGCAATGGCGCCGGATATATACAGAACGAACGATTGGGCGAAAACCAGGGGTTTGTATTCTGGGTAAATGAGAATATGCTGCCAGAGAATGAAAAGAATGAGCTGAATTTTTATCTCTACCATACCAATCCGGAGAATAGCCAGCAGGTAATAAACGGTATCTACATTACGTTGAAAGAAGATAGCGATGTGCGGATAGGCCATTTTATTGATATCAGGAATGATGGACGTCGTCCTCCGCAATTTGAGGTCGCTACACAATGGGAAAAAGGCACGGTATCGGCGGCCAAGGAGATAGTGGAATGGCCGGGCAAGACAAAGGCGTTTGTGTTGATGATGATAGACAAGTATATACTTTTCGGTATCAACGGGCTGGAAAACCCGTTTGTAATGGAATGTCAGAATTACGAGATTAATGTATCGGCAGAAGGACTGCCCTACCCGGTTATATTGCGTGAAAATGCGGTGCTTCAGATACACGGCAAAGGCCAGGCCCTTTTCGGGTTGAAAAAATTAGCCTATAGCAAAGAGGCTACATTTAAGACGCCGGAGTTCAAGACAGGGTACGTTTTATCAGATCCGCAGCAGATAACCAGGATAAAACGTGATGAATCGGCAGAGGTAGAGCGAAAATGGCAAAAACAAGGGAGCGCTGCGGCCGATTACAAGGTATACGGCGAGATAAAGCTTGAAGGCAGTCCTATGAGTGTTGATGACGAGGCTGTTGATGAGCCGGCGTTGCGGGTAAATGAATACCGGAAACAGCGTACTGAGAAAACTCCGGTATTTCTCAAGACCAAGATATTTGATAAGCAGCAGAGAGATACTGAAGAAATAGAGCTGCCGGAGGACATAGAAGGCACGATATTGTCGTACATCGAGACAGCGAGTGCGATGGAAAACGCGGTTATCAACGACCACACGCTTAACATAGATTGTTATGGCAGTTTCGGCCGGATGTATGCCGAAATACTGGAACGAAAGCAGCTGCATGGCGAGGTTTATATACAACTCAGGGGTGCGGAATCGGCTGTTTCCATGGGCGGCTTCATATTTAAAAAGCCGGTTAACAAGATAAACAATTTTGAGAATATCACGCTATCGCTGTCCGGCCAGGAGACTGCCTTGTTCTCGTTGCGCAAAAGCGCGGGCTATATCATCAGTTACGACGACAGGCGGATAACGGACGTACAGGCAATGCAGGATATCTGCAATATGAATAATCTTGCGTTTGTGACTGACGTGGATGGTATACAAGTCCCTGAAACGGTTGAAGGGGAAGAAGGTGCGTACACGTTTCAGTCAAATGTAAGTTTCCTGGACATATTGACAAAACTTGCTGGCATACAGGGCCATAACCTGTACTGCAACGAAGGGCTGGTCTATTACAAGCAGGATAAGGCAGGGACGGATATGATACTGGGCAGGAGTCCGGTAGCGCCATGCGATGGGCTGGAATACGAGCATAACGATATTTATAAGTCACGGATATACGTGATAGGCAAGGCAGGAGAGAACACGGATGAATACAAGCGTGGCGAGAAACTCGTCGGCATATGGAAAAGCGCTGCGATCGAAAAGGAAATCGGTTATGACGTGTTCAAAAAGCAGGATGACAGCCTGACTGACTGGAATATGATTGACGCTGAAGGCGCTAAGCTCTGGAAACGGTTCAACGGCAGACCCTACATTGTCAAGACAAAGATAGAAGATGCTGTGGACTTTTTTGAAAAAATTAAGCTGTTTAATACGTTCCAGTGGCTGGACAGCGAATACAGTTTTTTACACGAGAAGCGGTTCAAGATTATCGGGTACACGAAAGAGGTAGATATGTCTGACTGTACAGCAAATGTAACGGGGTTGATGATATGAAACGAGACATAGAATTACAGAAAATACCTGCGGCCCTGGACGCGATGGCAAAGCAATCGGTGAATAAAGGACTGCCGTTCAATAACAGGACACTCAACGAGATAGAAGCCAAGGACCTGCGGATTTACGAGAGTCTGCGGAAGGGGACCGCACACGTGCGAATCCATAACATGGACGAGGTGTAATATATGAGCAACGAAATTCCTAATAAGCGGGAGATAACAGGCTGGCTGAGAAACGGGATAACGTCACTGCCAGCAAAGTTGACAGGCAAACTCCTGAAACGTGAAAAGACCGGCAGATTCTTGTTGATAGATGCTGTGTTGAGCAATACCGGCAGGTGGTTTGTGTCCAGGATAGCCGGATTAACGGATAGGGCACGCGGGTTTTACCGGCCGTCCACCAATTCCGTGATGACCGGCAAGGTAATCCGGAGAAACAGATTGACGGAGGTATTCAGCGTTATCTATGGACGGGTATTCCAGACCGGTGTTTCTATCGATAAAACGACTGAATACGGCAGGGTTTACCAGACTGATACGGGGATAGACTTGAATCTGGGGGGATTACTGCATTACTTGCCTGTGGGGACAGAGATAGTAGTTTATAAAATCTCCGCACAGTTCAGCAAGGAAGTTTTGATGTGGGAGGATATAACGAATGACGAGTTATACGATAAGAGCGAGGGGTAAATGGATATCCAGATAGCCAAGGGCGAAACGGTAGTACTGCTGGTAACGCCGCTTGATACCCGAGGACAAGGCTGGCTGTTGTCTGAGGATATCAGGCAGGTGATATTAACCTTCCGGGAAACGGAAGATGCTGAGGCGTTGCTGGTATTATACGGGACTGTGGAAGCTATCGGTGAAAGCGTGGATAACCCGGGGAAGCTCGCTGTGTTGATATATACCGATGATACAAGAGCCAAACCTGTGGGTGACTACTGGTATGACGTGACCATGATTAAGACCGGCCACTGGTTTGATATAAATGAATACGAAGGTTTGTATTGCAAGATAGATTTCGGCCGGATAAGAGATGCTGATGATGAATGGCTGGATGTTGAAGAGGGATGGCTGGA
This sequence comes from uncultured bacterium, assembly GCA_964408175.1. Taxonomy (GTDB): domain Bacteria; phylum Ratteibacteria; class UBA8468; order B48-G9; family JAFGKM01; genus JAFGKM01. Next base: position 1,078 of record CAYOYL010000088.1, on the reverse strand, counting down.
ATTGACAGACAATACCACGAATTTTGTACAGGTATGCAAGGATGGAACTTATAAAGTGACAGAAGGTGATTATGAGAAAGCAGGGGACCCTGCGGCGTATGTCAATTACAACCTGTTCAGAATTGTGACTATAGACGGTGAGATAGCGGATGTATTCCCGTTTGCGGATTGGTTTGACGAGGGTGAGCATGACGGCCTGGATTTTTACTATGGTGCAGGTAAGGTGCTGGATTCCAGCAACGTTCTGCAGGACGTTTTGGCAGGAAGCATTACGCTCAAGCCGAATATAACCAATTACATAGAGGTTGCTCAGAACGGAACTGTATCAAGCAATATAACGCGGTTTACGACGGACAGGTATCCGCTTTACAAGGTTGTAACGGATGCGGATAGCATAACGGACGTGGAACGGCAGGAAAACGCCTTTATTCTGGATGACAGAGGCCAGTATGTGCGGGGCGATAGCTATATCCCCTCGGTGAAGGCTAAGGTAAGCATTATCTGGACACCGACGAAAGCGGAGGAATAAAAAATGGCAGAACGACTGACGGTATCGCAAATACGGGCACTTTATGAGGCTATCACTGAGACAAATAAAACACTGCCTAATTTTGATGAGGTGGATTTTGAAACGAAATGGCAGACGATAGAACTGGTTTACCGGACAGCCCTGGGAATATCAGGCGATGAAGGTCCGGGAGACGGTACGACACTGGAAGAACTGCGGACGGAAATACTGGCATTGCTGCAGGATAGCTACAGGGTATACGACCAGGCGGGATTTTTTGAGGGACAGCCCGAGGCGGATGAGATTCTGTATAGGTACGGTGCATGCCGCAGGACGAATTTTGCCGAAGATTTTGACGGATCGGTAGCTAAATGTGTAGTAGCACCTACAGCGGAATATGTGATCAAGATATACCGCGGCTCTACGGAAATAGGCACAATAACGTTTGCAGCAGGAGTTACGACAGGTGTCTTTGCCTCGTCCGGAGCATTTACACTGGCAATAGGAGATACTCTGACCTTCCAGGCGCCGGCTGTAGCGGATGACACCTTTGAAACGCTTGTGTTTAAC
>CAYOYL010000087.1:0-2289 GCA_964408175.1 uncultured bacterium | reverse complement strand
ATGTAAAGAACTGGATATCCCGTTGAAAACGGCATTGTACGGGAAGGAACAGATACCGCATGATGAGATGAGAGACCGTTTTTACAGCCAAATATCCTGCATAGTGCATCCTACCCGGGGAGAAGGCTGCAGTAACACAATTATGGAGGCACTTGCTTGTGGAATACCAGTCATTACCACGAAAGCAGCAGGGTTCCACGGGGAGATGCTGGAGAATGGCAAGAATGTCCTGTTTTGCGAGAGAACTACTGAGAGTGTGCAGGAATGTATTACTTGGCTTAAAAAAGACAGACAGTTATATGAGAGGTTGCGAATAAACGGTAGAAAATTTGCTGAGCAATACCACGACATCAGGAAGGTGGCAAGAGAATACGAGAAAGTGATTCAATCTTGTTATGAAGCGAATAAAAACAGGGTTGTAATACCAAGCCCTAATAAGGGGGGAAAAGTGAAGGTAAAAGCGTTGAAATCGGTAATTTTGGAGGGGCCTGCAGGGAAACGGGCAAGAGGAGAGGTCTTTGAACTGCCTGAAGCACAGGCATTGAAGTTTCAGGGGGTTTTTGTGGAGATACTTGATGGGAAAAAGGCGGCCGAGCCGGAAAAAAAGGCGGTTGCCGGGCCTGTTATGGATAAGATGGTACGGGAACCCGATAAAACAAAAGATACTTCAAACCCATTGAAATGTCCTGTTTGTGGGTTTATAGCGAAAACACAACTCGGTCTGGCTGCTCATATGCGTAAACATAAGGAGAAATAAAGGAGAACCGTTATGCTGGTAACCGTTGAAGATGTGAAAGCAAGTTTGCTGCCGGAGATGTATGCCGATACAGACGCAGATTTTATCCAGCAGTTGATAGATGGAATTACTGATATAGCAGAGGAGTTTACCAACTGCTATCTAAAATACGGGGAATACACGGAGATATTTGACGGCAATTCTGAAGTAACAGTTATCCCGCTGAAAGGCATAAAGATATGGAGTATCGAAAGCGTAAAGTTTTCCGATGTTGAACAGCCTGCATCATATTTCAAGATACACGATAAGCTGGCCGGAGTTTATTCCAGCGTCGGATATTCGGATGGAACGTTGAATGTGGAGATAGTCTATATGGCCGGATATGATACGAAGGAAAGTGAAGAAGATGAAGAAGAGCGGCACGAGCCGCCTGCTGGACTGAAACGTGCGATTATAGATGAAGTGGTGTTGAGATATGAATATCACAGGTCGCAGAGTAAAACAGGTGAGCAATTAAATGACCTGAAAAAGGATTTTCTGAGCAGAGAAAGCGAGAAATATTTCAAGAAACTACGAAGGACAGTTTTATGATAGATATGAAAGTAATGGGAACAACGCGGGTGATAGACAATCTGGGCAAAACACGACCTGTATTGCGGCAGGAACGGAAGAAAGCTGTTACCCAGGCGTCTGTGTATCTGATGAATTACGTACAGCGTAATAAGCTGTCCGGACAGGTGTTGAAACGGCGGACAGGCAGACTGGCGGGCAGTATCGGATATAAGGTGGAGGAATCCGGGGATAGTTTCAGCGGACGCGTTGGTTCTCCACTGACTTACGCTGCTATACATGAGACTGGCGGGACCATACGGGCAACGAATACGAAATATCTGACTATTCCGATGCCAGCGGCGTTGACACCAGCCGGGGTAGTGCGGAAACCTGCACGGCGCTGGCTGAATACATTTGTCAGGACGGTGAAGGGAAATAAATATATCTTTTCCAAGGAAGGCGGCCGGGCAGTGCCGATATTCCTGCTGAAGCAGACGGTTAAAATACCCAAACGGCCGTATATAGCGCCGTCTGTTGCGGAAACAAAAGATAATATCATAAAAATGGTAGGCACAGGAGTTACGGTCACGGTGAACACGATAAACAGAGGGCATTGACGTGGATAGTGAAACTATTGTACGGAAATTGAGTGATGTGCTGGATGGTGATAAGGGATTATCGTACGTAAAGCGGCTGTTTATAGGAGATAGACAGCAGATTTACGGCGACAGTTACCCGTGCATTATCCTGGAAACGGTTGCTGACCGGTTGGTAAGTGTAATTGAAGGTAACGTCCAGGAGAATAATCTCGTTATCCAGATTATCCCTGCGATATTGATACGTGACAGAGAAAAAGCGCTGATAGGAGATGCCACGTTTAAGGGCATTTTGGATTTTATAGCCGATATAAAGAGCGCATTGCGTCCAGTGTATCCGTCGTTGGGCAGAACATGCCTGTATTTCAATCTGGGCGTACCGGATATAGCGGATTTCCCGGATAT